>JBDSPC010000099.1:0-6493 GCA_039914485.1 Nocardioides sp. | reverse complement strand
GACCCGCATCGTCCTGCCGGCGAGCACGGTGGGGATCATCCGGTCTCCGGCGTGCGCCATGAGCACGCGCGGGCCGTAGAAGTCGGACGCCGCGACGCTGACCGTCGGCGTGGGCGACGCCTCGCGCTGGGCCAGCAGGTCGGTGCGGACGCCGAGCTTGCCGGTCGAGGCCTTGCGCGGCAGGTCCTCGATCATCGGGCTGTCGACCGGACCGTAGGAGTAGAGGCTCTCGGGGAAGACCACCACCGCGCCGATCCGGCCGGCGGCGTCGAGCACGACCTGCTCCGCGGCGGGCAGCTCCGCACGCCAGGCGCGGGCGTCGTACGCCGAACCGTGGATGCAGTGGTGGACCACCGCTGCTCCGGAGAAGGCCGCGTCGAGCTGGTCCGCGCGGGACACGTCGACCTGCCGCCGCTCGATCAGCGGATGGTCGGGCCCGCTGCCCGATCGGGTGAGGAGCCGCACCTGCTGGCCGGAGTCGGCCAGCTGGAGGGCGACGGTCGAGCCGACGGGTCCGGCTCCGGTGACGACGTGGATGGCGGTCATGACTGCTCCTGGAGAGATTGGGAGAGCGGTGCTCTCGTTTCGTCCATCATGCAGGATGGTCACCCGAAAAGCAAGAGCAGTGCTCTCTCTTGTGTCATGATCCCTGCATGAGTGAAGCCACGACCCCACGGGCGCGAGCCCGCGAGCAGACCATGCTCGACATCGTCCGGATCGGCCGCGCGCACCTGGCCACGGACGGTGCGGCCGCCCTGTCGCTGCGCGCGATCGCGCGCGACATCGGCGTGGTGTCGTCGGCGGTCTACCGCTATGTCGAGAGCCGCGACGAGCTGCTGACGTTGTTGGTGGTCGACGGCTACAACGAGCTGGGCGACGCGGTCGACGCTGCCCTCGCCCCGGTCGACGAGGGTGACTTCGCGGGCCGACTCTCAGTCATCGGGCGGGCAGTGCGCTCGTGGGCGCTGGCCGAGCCGGCGACGTACGCACTGCTGTTCGGTAGCCCGGTCCCCGGCTACCAGGCGCCCTCGGACCGGACGACCGGCCCGGGCACGCGCGTCATCTACCGGCTGGTCGAGGTGTGGGAGACCGCCTGGGTCGCCGGAGCCATCGCGGCCGACGACAAGCCGCTGAGCCCGCGAAGGTTGAGTCGCGACCTCGCCCGGATTCGCCGCGACCGTGGCATCACTGCCCCGGACGAGCTGATCGCGCGCGGACTCCTGGTGTGGGCAGCACTGTTCGGCTGCATCAGCTTCGAGGTCTTCGGCCAGTACGGGCCCGACTCGTTCACGCAGCCGCAGGACCTCTTCGAGCACCAGTTGCGCGTGCTCGTCGAGACGATGGGACTTGTCAGTCCTTGAGCTCGCAGATGACCGCGCCGTTGGTGACGGTCGCCCCGACCTCGGCCTGCAGACCGGTGACGGTGCCGGCCTTGTGGGCCTTGAGCGGCTGCTCCATCTTCATCGCCTCGAGGACGATGATGACGTCGCCCTCGGCGACCGTCTGACCCTCCTCGACGGTGACCTTGACGATGGTGCCCTGCATCGGCGAGGTGACCGAGTCGCCGGACGCCGCGGCGCCCGACTTCTTGGCCGCGCGCTTGGCCTTCTTGGGGCCGGCGGCACCGCCACCGGTCGACAGACCACCGAGACCGGCCGGGAGGACGACCTCGAGCCGGCGACCGCCGACCTCGACCGTCACCTTCTGGCGCTCAGCAGATGAGCCGGCGTCGTCTGTGTCACTGGGGGCACCCGAGTAGGGAACGATCTGGTTGTCGAAGTCGGTCTCGATCCACGTCGTGTAGACGGTGAAGTCGCCCTCGCCGGACGGCGTCGAGGCGCCGACCCAGGCCGGGTCGTTCACGACGACCTCGTGGAACGTGATGGCGGTCGGCATGCCGTCGACCTCGAACTCGGACAGCGCGCGGCGTGAGCGCTCGATCGCCTGGGTGCGGTCCTTGCCGGTCACGATCAGCTTGGCCACGAGGGAGTCGAAGTTGCCGGGGATGGTCTCGCCGGCGACGTAGCCGCCGTCGAGGCGGACGCCGGGACCCGACGGCGGGTTCCAGACCGTCAGGGTGCCGGGGGCGGGCATGAAGTTGTTGCCGCCGTCCTCGGCGTTGATGCGGTACTCGATCGAGTGGCCGCGGACCTCGGGGTCGACGTAGCCGAGCTCCTCGCCCGCGGCGATGCGGAACATCTCGCGGACCAGGTCGATGCCGGTGACCTCTTCGGAGACGCAGTGCTCCACCTGGAGGCGGGTGTTGACCTCGAGGAAGGAGATGGTGCCGTCGGCGGCCACGAGGAACTCGCAGGTGCCGGCGCCGACGTAGCCGGCCTCCTTGAGGATCGCCTTGGACGAGTCGTAGAGGCGCTTGTTCTGCTCGTCGGTGAGGAACGGCGCGGGCGCCTCCTCGACCAGCTTCTGGTGGCGACGCTGCAGCGAGCAGTCGCGGGTCGAGACGACCACGACGTTGCCGTGCTGGTCGGCCAGGCACTGGGTCTCGACGTGGCGCGGCTTGTCGAGGAACTTCTCGACCAGGCACTCGCCGCGACCGAAGGCGCTGATCGCCTCGCGGACCGCCGACTCGTAGAGGTCGGGGATCTCCTCGAGGGTGCGGGCGACCTTGAGGCCGCGTCCGCCGCCGCCGAAGACCGCCTTGATGGCGACCGGCAGGCCGTGTTCCTTGGCGAAGCCGATGATCTCGTCGGCGTCCTTGACGGCGTCCTTGAGGCCCGGGGCCAGGGGCGCCCCGGCCGCGAGGGCGATCTGCTTGGCCTTGGCCTTGTCGCCGAGGCCCTCGATCGCAGCCGGGGACGGGCCGATCCAGATCAGGCCGGCGTCGAGGACGGCCTGCGCGAACTCGGCGTTCTCGGCGAGGAACCCGTAGCCCGGGTGCACCGAGTCGGCGCCGGAGTCGGCCGCGACCTTGAGGATCTTGGCGATGTCGAGGTAGGTCTCGGCCGGGGTCGCGCCTCCGAGGGCGTGTGCCTCGTCGGCCAGCCGGACGAACTGGGCGTCGCGGTCAGGGTCGGCGTAGAGCGCGACACTGCCGATACCGGCGTCCTTGCAGGCGCGGATGACGCGCACTGCGATCTCGCCACGATTGGCGATGAGGACCTTCTGCAACCCCTGGTTCTCGGCCACGTTTCACTCCTGGCTTCCTCGATGACTTCCTGGCGGAGACTATCGCCCCCGGTCCGGCAGGCCGACCGAGGTCTCAGTCCCGGACGGGCGCCGGATAGGCGTGTACGGCGCCGTGCACCCGGATCCGGACGGTGTCACCGGCCGCCGGCGCGGAGGGGCCGGGCACTCTCGCCACGAGTGCGGTGCTGCCGGTGGTCAGCCGCAGGGCGGCGTCGTGGCCGTAGAAGCTGACCTCGTCGACGTGCGCCTCGACGCCGTCGGGGTCGAGCACGACCTGGTCCGGCCGGATGACGAGCACGACCTCATCGGCCGAAGCGGGGTGCCTCAGCGTGACCGTGCCGAGGGCACACGTCGCCGTACGACCCTCGCCGGAACGGCCGGTCAGCGAGGTGGCACCGCCGACGAAGCGCGCGAGCTCTGGGTCGTGCGGGGTGAGGTAGACGTCGGCGGGCGAGCCGGCCTGGATCAGCCGTCCTTCGCGGAGGACCGCGACCTGGTCGGCGAGCGAGAGCGCCTCTGACTGGTCGTGGGTGACGAGGAGCCCGGTCGCGCGGACCGCGCGGAGGGCGCGGGCGACAGCGCGGCCGGTGGACTCGCGCAGGGAGGCGTCGAGGGAGGAGAAGGGCTCGTCGAGCAGCACGACGCTCGGTCGCGGGGCCAGCGCGCGGGCCAGGGCGACCCGCTGCTGCTGGCCGCCGGAGAGCTCGTGCGGCTGGCGGCTGCGGAAGACCCGCGGCAGCTCGACGAGGTCGAGCATCTCGTCGATCCGGTCCGAGTCCCGCTCGGCGCGGGGCAGCCCGAAGCCGATGTTGCCGGCCACGTCGAGGTGCGGGAAGAGCGCGCCCTCCTGCGGGACGTAGCCGACCTTGCGCTCCTGCGGCGGCATCGGCCGTCCGTTGCCCGCGACGATCCGGTCGTCGAAGGCGATGGTGCCGGCGTCGGGGACGAGGAAGCCGGCGATCAGCCGGAGCAGGGTGGTCTTGCCGCACCCGCTCGGGCCGAGCACGGCCGTCAGCGAGCCGTGCGGCACGTGCAGGCTCACGTCGTCGACGGCGACGGTGTCGGGGAACGCCTTGCGCACGCCCGTCATGGTGAGTGCGCTCATGGGTGGAGTCTCTCCTGTCGCATCAACAGCAGGGTCGCAGGCACGGAGATCAGCACCAGCAGCAGTGCGTACGGCGCCGCGGCGCCGTACCGCAGCTCGCTGGACGCCGACCAGAACTCGGTGGCCAGTGTGCGCGTCCCGATCGGGCTGAGCATCAGGGTGGCGGTGAGCTCGGTCGAGATCGCCAGGAAGACGAGGGCAGCACCGGCTCCGAGACTGGGCGCGATCAGCGGCAGCGTGACGCGACGGGCGGTGGCGATCGGGCCGGTGCCGAGGCTCTGGGCGACGTGGTCGAGCACGATCGGTGCCTGCTCGAGCCCGGAGCGCACGGAGACGACGGCGCGGGGCAGGAAGAGGATCACGTAGGCCACGATCAGCAGCAGCGCGGTCTGGTAGACCACCGGCACGACGCGCAGGCTCGCGACGACGAGCGAGAGGCCTACGACGATGCCGGGCAGGGCGTTGGCGATGTAGGTGCTGCGCTCGACGAGCGTGCTGACGCGGTTGCGGTGGCGGACGGCCAGCCAGGCGACCGGGAGGGCGGCGACCGTGGTGGCGATCGCGCCGAGGGCGGCGAGCACGACGGTGCTGCCGGTCGCGGCGAGCAGCTCGCCGATGGGGAACTCGGTCGAGCTGCCGACGACGAGCCAGTGCACCAGGGCGTAGGCGGGCACGCCGACCGCGAGCACGACCAGCGCGGCGACCAGTGCCACCAGCGGCCAGCGCAGCGCACGCAGGTGGGCCGGCTCGGAG
This sequence comes from Nocardioides sp., assembly GCA_039914485.1. Taxonomy (GTDB): domain Bacteria; phylum Actinomycetota; class Actinomycetes; order Propionibacteriales; family Nocardioidaceae; genus Nocardioides. Next base: position 1,488 of record JBDSPC010000099.1, on the reverse strand, counting down.
ATGCGCGCGGCACCGTGGCCGATGCGGGCGTAGTGCCTTCTGCCCCGCAGGCGCAGCTCGGCAAGCAGCAGGAAGAGGCAGAGCATGACCAGCACGCCGGCCATCGCGGTGGCCGCGGAGCCGTTGAAGGTCGAGCCGTACTGGTCGTAGATCGCGGTCGTGAAGGTGGGGAAGCGGAGCAGCGAGAGCGCGCCGAACTCGGCCAGCAGGTGAAGCCCGACGAGCAGCACTCCGCCGAGCAGGGCCGGTCGCAGCTGGGGCAGCACGACGCGGGCGAAGGTCTGCCAGCGGCTGTGGCCCAGTGACCACGACGCCTCCTCGAGGGCCGGGTCGAGACCGCGGAGCGCCGCGACGGCCGGGAGGTAGACGAGCGGGTAGTAGGAGAGCGTGATCACGAGGAACGCACCACCGAAACCGTGGATCGAGCGGTCCAGCGAGATCCACGCATAGCCGTTGACGAAGGCGGGTACGGCGAGGGGCGCGACCAGCAGGCCGTGCCACAGCCGACGTGCCGGCAGGTCGGTCCGCTCGACGAGGACGGCCAGGGCGACGCCGAGCGCGGCGGTCGCTGCCATGCAGGCGAGCGCGAGCGTGACCGTGTTGCGCAGCAGCTCCAGGATGCGCGGTCGGACCACGAGCTCCCAGAGGTCGACCGGTCCGATGATCACGGTGTAGACGGCGACGTACATGAGGGGGATCAGCGCGAGCAACGCGACCACCACCCCGGCCGCGAGCAGCAGGGGTGGTGTCCGGGGACGGTGCGGTGTCGTCAGAGCAGGCCGGCTTCGGTCATCAGGTCGGTGACCTGCGGGCCGTTGAGGCTGGACACGTCGACGGTCGGCGGCTCGAGCTCGTCGAAGGGCTTCACGTCGGGGTTGAGGGTGGCCTTGGGGTTGAGCGGATACTCCAGGGCATAGGACTCGGCCATCGCCTGCTGGGCCTCGGAGCCGGTCAGCCAGTCGACGAACTCCTCGGCCGCCTCCGCGTGCTCGGAGCTCTTCAGGATGCCGGCGCCGGAGACGGACAGGAAGGCGCCGGGGTCCTGGTCGCCGAAGAAGTGGAGGGCGGAGCTGTCGGAGTCGGAGCCGTTCTCCTCGCGGTCGCGGTACCAGTAGTAGTGGTAGGCGATGCCCGCGTCGATCTCGCCGGCGTTGGCCGACTGCATGACGACGAGGTTGTTCTGCAGGATCACTCCGTTGGCCTTGAGGCCCTCGAGCCAGGTGCGGGTGGCGTCCTCGCCCTCGAGCTCGAGGACCGCGCTGACGATCGCCTGGAAGTCGGCGCCGGTGGGGGAGAAGCCGACGCGGCCCTTCCACTCGGGATCGGCGAAGTCGAGGATGCTCGTCGGGAGGTCGGCCTCGGTGACGTTGTCGGTGTTGTACATGACCACGGTCGAGCGGCCCAGGAAACCGACCCAGTTCTTCGAGCTCGGGACGTACGCCGCAGGGATGGTCTCCAACGCACCGGCCGGCGCCGGGGCGAAGAGAT
>JBDSPC010000096.1:0-3639 GCA_039914485.1 Nocardioides sp. | reverse complement strand
GGGCTCTGTGAGCACGCCCGCCACCTCGATCCCCGAGGGTGGATCGCTCTTCGACCTCGAGGCGCCGACCCCCGCTGCGGCACCCGCTGCACCGAAGGTCGAGGCCACCCCCGAGCCCGAGGCAGAGGCCACGCCGGAGCCCGAGCCCACACCCGAGGCCGAATCGGCAACGTCCGACGAAGCGGCAGCCCCGACGACCGACTCGTCGGACGTCCCGGCACCGACGTCGTCGGGCTCTGTGAGCACGCCCGCCACCTCGATCCCCGAGGGTGGATCGCTCTTCGACCTCGAGGCACCGACGCCGGCCGCGGCACCCGCTGCACCGGCCGCGGCCGCGCCCGAGCCCGAGCCCGAGCCGCAGGCAACACCGGAGTCGGCCCCCGAGTCGGCCCCCGAGTCGGCTGAGGCTGAAGGCGAGGCCAAGCCCGAGCCCACGCCCGAGCCCACGCCCGAGCCCGAGCCGGCAACGTCCGACGAAGCGGCAGCCCCGACGACCGACTCGTCGGACGTCCCGGAGCCGGAGGCGACCACCGAGTCGGACAGCCAGGACGTCTCACCCGGCGCGGCGCTCAGCCAGGCGGCGACGTTCGCCCCCGAGGGCGACGACCCGGACACGATCCTCGACGCGGACAACGCCCCCGAAGCGGCCGCCGAGCCGGAGGACGAGGTCACGCCCGAGCCCGAGCCCGAGGCAGCGTCGGAACCCGACGCCCCCGCGGAGCCCGAGCCCGAAGCCAAGGCTGAGCCGGAGCCGGCCGAGGACCCGAAGCCGGCGAGCGGCGGCGCCGTACACACGCCGAAGACGGACGTCGACATCAACGATGCGGGTTCGCTCTTCGACCTCTGATCCCACCAGCTCCGCCGAGGGTGGCGGCAGATCGCCATGAACCCGGCTCCGGCCGTGCGATCTGCCGCCACCTTTCGCGTTCGGACCGACTGTGTGACACCACGTGACGCCGTTCTGACGTCACTACCTCTTGACATGACGTCATGATGATGTCAAAGTGATGTCCATGGACATCACCCCCTACATCGACTCGCTCCGCCGGGACCTCATGGCCGCGGCCGAGGCGGGCGGCGACGAGGTCCGGCAGGCGGCCGAGCGGCTGACCTACGCCCTCGACCCGAGCGCCCGGCTCGCGCTGATGGAGGCCATCTCGCAGGCGGCCGCGGAGATCACCGCCGAACTGCCGGAGGGTGGCGTCGACGTACGTCTCAACGGCCGCGAGCTCGACTTCGTCGTCGACATCGCGCCCACCCCGGTCGCCGCACCCACTCCGCCCCCGCCGCCGGCCCCGCCCTCGCCGCCGGACGAGGAGGAGGGCCTGGCCCGGGTCACGCTCCGCATCCCCGAGTCGGTCAAGGCCCGCGCCGAGGAGAAGGCGGCGGCCGCCGGCCACAGCCTCAACACCTGGCTGGTCAACGTGGTCCGCGCGGCCACCAACGACCACGCCGTCAGCGTCGACATCGACCTGTCGAGCCTCCCGTTCTTCGGGCAGCAGGACCCGTTCGGAAAGACCCGCGGCTCGCGCCGCATGACCGGCTGGCAGTAGCCCCGCCAGCACCAACACGTTGCTCGAGCCGACCAGCACCCAGGCTGGTCGGTCGGACGAACACACCCTGGAGACACCCATGGAACGCACCTTCGAGACACCCCGCCCGATCGAGCTGTACGTCGAGAGCGGCTCCGGCTCCATCACCGTCACGGCCGCAGATGTCAACCGGACCGACGTCACCGTCACCGGTGATCGCGCCGACGAGTTCCTCGTCGAGCAGCGCGGCGACCAGGTCCAGGTCGTGGCCCCCAAGGGTGGCCTGGGCTTCCTCACCGGCAGCCACCGCTCGCAGATCACGGTCGTGATGCCCGCCGACAGCGCCCTCACGGTCAAGACGGGCAGCGCCGACACCGTCGTGCACGGACCACTCAACGGCCTGTGGGTCAACACCGGGTCGGGCGACGTCAGCGCCGAGCTCGTCGACGGCAACACCGAGCTCCAGAGCGGGTCCGGCGACGTCCGCATCGTCGAGCTCCGAGGCGACGGCCGGATCAAGAGCGGCTCGGGCGACGTCACCGTGTCTCGCTGCGCCGACCTGACCGTCTCGACAGGTTCGGGCGACGTGCGGATCGAGTCCGTCGGCGGCCAACTGGTCGTGAAGACGGGGTCGGGCGACGTACAGGTCGGGGAGGCCGCGGACGAGCTCAGATTGTCCACCGGCAGCGGCGACCTCACCGTCGACCTGGCGCGCAAGGGCCGCTACGTCGTCAAGGGAGCCAGCGGCGACGTCCGCATCGGGGTCGCTGCCGGCACGCCCGTCTGGACCGACATCACCACCATCTCCGGCCGCGTGCGGTCGGACCTGACCCCCGTTGGCGCACCCGCCGAGGGTCAGGACCACCTCGAGATCCGCGCCACGACAGCCAGTGGCGACATCACCCTCCAGCAGCGTTGAGACGAAGGAGCACAGCCATGTATGCACGTACCGACCTCGAGCTCATTGCCCGCCACCACCAGACCGAGCGCCGCAACGAGGCGACGGCCACCCGTCGGAGCCGCAAGCTTCAGGACTTCATCGCCACCCCCCGGCGCCAGTAGCCCATGAAGGCGACCTGGCTCCGGTCGATGTGCAGCTCGTTCACGAGGTGGCGGCGCAGGCCGGTGACGACCTTGGACTCGCCCGCGATCCAGGCGTAGAGCCCGTCGAACTCGTGGCCCACGGCCCGAGCAGCCTCGATCGCCTCGCCCGACGAGGAGTAGGACGGCGTCTCCCACAGGTCCGGGTCGACCTCGTCGGGCGCGACCTCGACGGTGGCACCCGAGATCCCGAGGTGGGCCACCACCTCGTCGTGAAGTCGCTGCCCCAGGGGCGCGTCCTCGCGGGCCAGCCACGTGACGGACACCCCCTCCGGACCACGAACCTCCTGGAAGTCGGCCGCCGTCGGCACCTCCATGAAGACCGCGCCGGTCGCCGTCGGGGGCAGCTGTTCCAGGACGGTGCACACGGCGGGTACGGCGGTCTCGTCGGCCACCATCAGCACCTCGGCGCCCGCCGGGGCAGTGAACTCGATGCCGCCGAACGGGAAGCCGGCGCGCGGCGCAAGCATCACGAGGCGGTCGCCGGGAGCGGCGTCCGCGGCCCAGGTCGACCCGGGCCCCAGCTCATCACCCACGAGGTGGAGCACGATGTCGACGACGATGGTCGTGTCGACGCCCGAGCCGCGGACGTCGCGGATCGTGTAGGTGCGCATGTGCCCGCGCTCCCCGGTGGGCTGGTCGAGCCAGGTGGCCATCCAGGACTCGTCGGCCCCCTCGACCGAGGTGATGCCGCCGGTGACCGGGTCGGGGAAGACGAGCTTGATCCGCTGGTCGTAGCGCTCCCCCTCGACACCGAAGTTGCCGAGCTCGGGGCTACCGAGCTCGACCCGGACGAAGGTCGGGCTGAGTCGCTCGATGGAGACGACCTCGACCTCGGTGAGCAACATGGGCAGGACGTCGGTGCTGGTGGTCATGAGTTCTCCTTGAGGGTGCGGTGCCGCGAGACGGGCACCACGAGGGGGGTGTGCGAGACGGGGTCGTCGATGACGCGGCTGTCGAGGCCGAAGACGGTCCGGACGACCTCCTCGGTGACGACCTCGCGCGG
>JBDSPC010000085.1:0-47872 GCA_039914485.1 Nocardioides sp. | reverse complement strand
AGCCTGTCCTACAAGCTCAAGCGGATCCTCGAGTTCCGCTCGCGCGAGGTCTTCTGCACCGACCCCTACGTCACGGTCGACGACTCGCTGCTGCCGCTCGAGGAGGTCCTGGAGCGCTCCGACCTGCTCGTCATCGGCGCTCCGCACCGGGCGTACGCCGACGTGCTGACCAACAAGCCCGTCGTGGACGTGTGGAACCTGCTGGGGAACGGGACGACCGTATGACGCTGGCCGTGACCGTCGTGATCCCTGCCTACAACGAGGCGGACGGCGTGGTGCCCGTCCTGGACCGCATCTTCCAGGCCGTCGAGTCGACCCTCGAGCTGCTCGTCGTGGTCGACTCCGCCGAAGACACCACCGTGCCCGTGGTGCAGGGCCACCCCCGGTTCGGCGACGGACTCGGGCTCCTCGTCAACACCTACGGGCGCGGGCCGGCGCACGCGATCCGCTTCGGCATCGACCACGCCAGCCACGACGTCGTCGTGGTCACCATGGCCGACGGCTCGGACGACCCGCGGCAGATCGACCCGCTGTCCCGCCTCGTCGAGCGCGGGGTCGTGGTCGCGGCTGCGTCGCGCTACTCCCCCGGTGGCCAGCAGGTCGGGGGGCCGCTGCTCAAGGGCCTCATCTCGAAGAGCGCCGGCCGCTCGCTCGGCATGCTCGCACGCGTCGGCACGCACGATGCGACCAACAGCTTCAAGGCCTACAACACGCAGTTCATCCGCGAGGTCGGCATCCACAGCACCAGCGGCTTCGAGATCGGCCTCGAGCTGACCGCGAAGGCCCGGCGCCTGCGCCGCCCGGTCGCGGAGCTCTCGACGATCTGGCTGGACCGCACCATCGGCGACTCGAACTTCGACATGGTGGCGTGGATCCCGAAGTACCTCCGCTGGTACCGCTTCGCCTTCGGGCCCGCACTCACCATCGAGCAGGTCTCCCAGCAGGCGGCGAAGATCGCCGCCCTCAATCAGCGCGTCACCACCAGGAACGGAACGTCATCGTGAGCAACGACCAGAAGGTCCTCGTGTCGGGTTCGGCCGGCTTCATCGGCGGCTATGTCGTCGAGGAGCTGCTCAGCCGTGGCTACACCGTCGTCGGCATCGACAACTACTCGAAGTACGGCAAGGTCGAGAAGTCCTACGACAGCCACCCCAACTACCACTTCCACGAAGAAGACTGCCGCAACGTCGACGTGATGAAGAAGCTGCTCGCCGACTGTGACCACTTCATCGCGGGTGCCGCCCTGATCGGCGGCATCTCCTACTTCCACGCCTACGCCTACGACCTGCTCGCGCAGAACGAGCGGATCATGGCCTCGCAGTGCGACGCGGCGATCGAGGCCTTCCGGCACGGCAAGCTGAAGAAGGTCACCTACCTCTCCAGCTCGATGGTCTTCGAGTCCACCGAGCACTGGCCCTCCAAGGAGGGCGACGAGCGCAGGATCCCGCCGCCGCTGTCGTCGTACGGCTTCCAGAAGCTGGCCGTGGAGTACTTCGCGAGGGCCGCGTTCGAGCAGTACCAGCTGCCGTACACGATCGTGCGCCCGTTCAACTGCGTCGGCATCGGTGAGGGCCGCGCCCTCGGCGACGTCGAGGTGGCCTCCGGCAACGTGAAGCTCGCCATGAGCCATGTCGTCCCGGACCTCGTGCAGAAGATCGTCAAGGGCCAGGACCCCTTGCACATCCTCGGCGAGGGCAACCAGGTGCGTCACTACACGTACGGCGGCGACCTCGCCCGGGGCATCGTCGAGTGCATGAGTCAGGACGGGGCCTACAACGAGGACTTCAACATCTCGACGCCCGAGTCCGCCACCGTCCGCGAGCTCGCCGAGGTGATCTGGCGCAAGATCAAGGGCGACGCACCCCTGACGCTGGTCAGCGACGAGGCCTACGAGTACGACGTGCAGAAGCGCGTCCCGGACGTGCAGAAGGCCAAGGACGTGCTGGGGTTCGAGTGCAGCACCTCGCTGGACGTCATGCTCGACGAGGTCATCCCGTGGGTGACGCAGGCCGTCGCCGACGGTCGTCTGTGATCTGACCGGCAGAGAGATGCAGCGGCTGCGGGGGCGCCTGCCACTCGCCACGATGCTCGCGCTCGTCCTGGTGGGGTCGGTCTTCCTGCTGGTCCAGGCGCGGCACCTGTGGTTCTTCGGTGACGACTGGATGTTCCTGCTGGAGCGAAGCCTCTCGCAGCGCCCGGTGCACGACCTGATGGCACCGCACAACGACCACTGGAGCGCCGTCCCGATCCTGATCTACCGGGTCCTGTTCTCCGTCGTCGGACTCCAGCACTACCTGGTCTTCGCGGTGCTGCCGATCATCGCGCACGCCGTCGTGTGCGTGCTGCTCTTCGTGGTCCTGCGTCGCTGCGGAGTCAACGACTGGATCGCCGTGGGCGTCGCCACGGTCATGGTCTTCCTGGGCGCGGGCGCGGAGAACCTGCTCTGGGCCTTCCAGGTCGGCATGGTCGGTTCCGCCGCCCTCGGCCTGGCCGCACTGCTGGTGGCCACCAGCCTGTCGGGCCGCAGGTCCGTGCTCCTGGTCTGGCTGCTCTCGGTGCTGTCGTTGATGACGGCGAGCACGTCCATCCCGATGCTGGTCTGGCTCGGCGCATTCGTGCTGATCAGCGACGGCGTGCGCCGTGCGCTCGTGCTCACGGTGCCGCCGATGATCGTGTACGCCGCCTGGTTCGCCGTCTGGGGCCACGAAGCCGACACCGGCATCACGAAGGCGCCGCTGGCCGACGTCCTCCCGATGGCGTGGCGGGGTCTGAGTGCCACCTGGGACAACATGTCCGGTTTCGCCGGCTCCGGCCAGGTGATCGTCATCGGCCTGCTGGCGGCGTCGGTGGCACTGGCGCCCGGCACCCCCCGGCGCACCTTGGCCCTGTCGGGGTGGGCGGCCGCGCTGGTCGCCTACCTGATGTTCGCCTACTCCCGCGGGTCCTTCGGCCCCGACGCTGCCACCACGTCTCGCTATGCCTACTTCGGCGCACTCCTGATGCTGCCCTCGGTGGCCCTGGCGCTCGACGCGCTGCTGCAGCGGCTGCGCGTGCGCGTGGTCGAGGCCGGCCTGGTGCTGGCGGTGCTGCTGGGGCTGCTCGTGGTGCCGGGCATCTTCGGGGTGATCGACTTCCGAGTCGCTCGGGACGCGATGACTCCAGACCTGCGCCAGCGGGTGCTGGCCGCGAGCGAGCTGGCCCGGTCGGGCGAACCCCGGCTGCGCGAGCAGGTCGACCCGGTGTGGAACGCGTCCCTCTCGGCGGCCGAGCTCACGCCCGACTCGGTGGCCGAGGCGCTGCCGGACGAAGCGGTCTCACCCCGGGCGAGGTTGACGGCGCGTGCGACCCTCCAGGTCGGAGCGGCGGCGGAGAGCCTCGGACTGCCGGACGCGAAGCCGTCGTTCGACTCGATCAGCACGAGCCCGTCGGGCGACTGCGTGATCGGCCTGGGCACGGTGGACGGCGTGGTGAAGATCCCGTCCGGCCCGACCGGCGCCCAGGTCCGGATCACTCTCGCCGAGCCTGCGGGCACGACCGTGGTGGTGCGCGACGGCGAGCTGTCGAGTGCCCCCGTCCCGCTGGCGGCCCCGGACACCGACGAGTTCTACCTCGGAATCACGGCTCCGGATGTCGAGCTGCGGGTCAGTCTGCCGCCGGGCGCACCCTTCACCATCTGCTGACGCCTCTCAGCTGACCGGGGTGAGGGTCGAGGTGATCTCGACCCGCCCTTCGCCGTACGCCGCATCGGCCCAGTCCTGCAGGGAACCGTCGTCGAAGAGGACGCCGATCTGCACGACGTCGTCGGCGGCCGAGGACGTCGTGACGCCCGGCAGCTTCTGCAGCTCCATGGCGAGGTCGTTGAGCTCGCCTTCGGTGTACGCCGCCTTGCTGACGCACAGGGCACCGCCCCACGTCTCCCGGAGCTTGGCCTCGGCACCCGCGACGTCCTCGGTGACGGCGACGTTGATGATCAGCTTGGTCGGGTCGTTGGCGGCAGCCGGCTCGTCCGGCTGGTCGATCCACGCGCCCGCATAGCCGGGCAGCGCGGACGCGGCGTTGAAGGTCGCGTCCATGGATTCCTGGTCGGCCGTGGCCGGGTCGATCACGCCCCAGCCCTCCGCCGGCGGCTCGCACGGGGTCGTGAACTCGGGGTCCGGTGACTCGCTCATCGGGTCGTACAGCGCCGCCGGGATGGCCTCGGTGACGGCGAACATGGTGCCGTCGAAGGTGCCGGTCAGGGCGAAGGAGCCCCACTTGGTGCCGGACTGGTCCTCGTGCTCGGGGTGTGCTGCCCACTCCCACGACGCCATCGGCGTGCCCGAGCACTGGGGCGGGAACGACTCGGCCACGAACGTGCACAGCTCCGGCCGGTCGCCGTCGTCGAGCACGGTGACGAGGCCGTTGGTGGTCACGGGGCCGGATGCGGCGGGCACGGCGGTCGGGAACTCGCTCGGTGTCGCGGCGACGTCCGTGTCGCCGGCGGGATCCACCGCCTTCATCTGGTCCTCGGTGCTGCAGGCACCCAGCACAGGAGCGGACAGGGCGAGCAGCGCGGCGAGCGCGACGACGGTGCGTGTCATGGGACTAGGACGATAGCCCGTCGGGCCAGGTTCCCGGGCGGGCTTCGGCGATCGCGCGGGCGATCACGCGGGCGCCGTACGCCGCCTGCTCGATGCGCGCCTTCGAGCGGGGGTCGAAGCGCCACTCGAGGACGTTGCGGCCGGCTCGGCGCCCAGGTTGACGACGTCGTGGATGTGGCTGGCGTCGAAGTGGCGCCCGTTGCCCTCGGCGAGCGTGCGCACGTGCACCGACCCGTTCCAGGAGTACTCCGTGAGGCTGCCGCGCAGCGTCGTGAACGCACCGCTGGCCGACCCGTGGTCGTGCCACCCGGTGCTCGAGGCCGGCCAGCAGGTCGGGCACGCAGGTCTCGCTGCGCATCACGTCGGTGAGCGTCCGGGCGGCGACGGACGGCGGGTTGACCGGGCGGGTGGCCCGGGCCGTGGGGAAGGTGGTCATGGCGTCTCCTGCATCATCTTGATGATTCTCGCGTAAGTTACTACACATTGTCGGGACGACGAGAACCGCAGCGCGACACGCCCGGGATACGACCTGAGTCTTCTCGAGACTCAGGTCCAAGGAACCGGCGGACTACCTCAGGGCAGGCGGGCGATCAGCTCGGCCGGGGTGACCCGCGAGCCGGTGTAGAACGGCACCTCGTCGCGCACGTGGCGACGCGTCTCGGAACCACGCAGGTGCCGCATCAGGTCGACGATCCGGTAGAGCTCGTCGGCCTCGAACGCCAGCATCCACTCGTAGTCGCCCAGCGCGAAGGAGGCAACGGTGTTGGCGCGGACGTCGGGGTAGTCGCGAGCCATCTTGCCGTGCTCGGCGAGCATCGCGCGGCGCTCGCCGTCGTCGAGGAGATACCACTCGTAGGACCGGACGAACGGGTAGACGCAGATGTGCGCCTTCGTCTCCTCGTCGGCCAGGAAGGCGGGGATGTGCGACTTGTTGAACTCCGCGGGGCGGTGCAGCGCCATCTGCGACCAGACGGGCTCGAGGCGGGCCCCGAAGGTCGTGCGACGGAAGGTGTTGTAGGCCGACTGGAGCATCTCGCTGTCCTCGGCGTGCCACCAGACCATCAGGTCGGCGTCGGCGCGCAGCCCGCTGACGTCGTAGAGCCCGCGCACCACGATGTCCTCCTCGGCCTGGGAGGCGAACAGCGCCTCGACCTCGGAGGCCTCGATGTCGCGATCCGTCGCGCCCAGCACGTCGCGGAGCTTGAAGACCGACCACATCGTGTAGCGGATGGTGTCGTTGAGTTCCTTGGTCTTGGCCGCCTTCGATGACATGCCGCTCATTCTGCCGTGGCGATCTCCGCCGCCGCGCGACGGGCCGACCCGATGACAGCGGGGATGCCGACTCCGTCACACCACGCGCCGCAGACCGCCAGCCCCGACGGCAACGACGCACGCACGCGGGCGACGAGGTCGAGATGGCCGACGGCGTACTGCGGCAGGCCGCCGCCCCATCGCTGGACGTGCGTGTCGGCGGGTACGGCGACGATGCCGGCCAGCTCCTCGAGCTCGGCGAGCGACCTCGCGACGAGAGTCTCGTCCGTCGCCTGGAGCGACTGCTCCTCCCCCACGCGACCCAGCGAGGTGCGCAGGATCGCCAGCTCGCCACCGGCCTCGCCGACCCAGTCCCACTTGGCGAACGAGAAGGTGCTGGCCTTGATCCCGCGCTGCTCGACGGGCGGCACCAAGAAGCCCGACCGGTCTCGCAGGTGCGCGACGGCGGCACGCGGGAGGGCGAGGGTCACGACGGCGACGCTCGCCGACTCGATGGTGGCCACGTCGGCCGAGACGTCGGGCGCAGCGTCGGCCAGCAGCCTGGCCGTGGCCGACGCGGGCGTTGCGAGGACGACGTGACTTGCGAGGACGGACGACGGCGAGTGCGTGGACCCGACGGTCAGCGACCAGCCATCCCCTTCCCGGCGCAGCTCGCGCACGGGTGCGTCGAGACGGACCTCGAGACCCGCGGCCACGGCGTCGGGCAGCCGGCCCATCCCGCCGGGCAACCCGGCGAAGACCGGCACGTCGCTGCGCGGCACCTCGGCTGCTTGCGCGAGGAGCGAACCGCGACGGGCCATGACGAGCAGCTGCGGCACGGTCGCCGCGGCGGACAGCTCACGGGCGCGACCGGCGTAGACGCCACCGAGCAGCGGCTCGACCAGCCGTTCCACCACCTCGTCGCCCAGGCGGGCGGCCACGAGCTCGCCGACGGAGACGTCGTCGTCGAAGGCGACCTCTGTCTCGGCAACGAGCCGCGCCAGGCCCGAGTCGGAGAGCACCCCGGAGGCAGCCAGGTCGGCCACGTCGAACGGCACGCCCATCAGGGAGCGAGGCATCGGTCGCAGCTCGCCACGCGAGAAGATCCGCGAGGTCGCGGTCGACGGGTGCACCACGTCCAGGCCGAGCTCGCGAGCGAGCGCCACCCCCTCGGGCCGGCGGTTCAGCATCGCCTCGGCACCGACGTCAACGCTGACCCCGGCCACGGACTCGAGCCTCAGCTTGCCGCCGATCCGGGGTGACCCCTCGAGGACCAGGACGGCGTGCCCGGAAGCCGCCAGGTCACGCGCCGCGGTGAGGCCGGCGATGCCTGCTCCCACCACCACGACGTCGTACATCACGCGCCAACTCTGGCATGAGGCCCGTCACGGTTCGGTCACGGCGGTCGTCCGGACGGAACCGACCTCGGGGCCGTTGCCGTCCGACGCGACATGACCTCACTCATCCGCGGCCGCCGCATCGCTGGCCCGATCGCTGCCCTGACCATGACGGGGGCCCTGCTGACCGGGCTTGCCGCCTGCTCCTCCTCCGGCGAGAGCTCCTCGGACGGAGGCGGCTCGGACACGGTGTCGTCCTCGGAGATGTCGGCCGGCGACGGAGCCGCCGGACTCCAGGACAAGGCGAGCGACTCCTCCAGCAGCGAGCTCAGCGGCGAGGAGCCCGGGTCAAGCCCGGCCGCCCGGGCGCCGGCGATCGAGCGGCACGTCATCTCCATCGGCACCGTGTCCCTGGTCAGCGACGACGTCGCCACGGCCCGCCGCGACGTCCAGCGCATCGTCGACTCGCAGCAGGGCTCGATCAGCGAGGAGAACACCGAGACCGATGACGAGGGCACGGCGACGTACTCACGACTGGTGATCCGGGTGCCGTCGAGCTCCTTCGCCGCGACGATGCTCTCGCTGGAGAAGGCTGCCGAGCTGCGACAGTCCAAGGTCACCAGCGACGACGTGACCACGCAGGTGATCGACACCGACGTCCGGGTGCGTGCCCAGGAAGGCAGCCTGCGCCGGGTCGAGCAGCTGCTGGCCCGTGCCAACTCGCTCAAGGACATCATCTGGATCGAGTCGCAGCTGACGAGCCGGCAGGCCGAGCTCGACTCGCTGAAGTCGCAGCAGGCCTACCTCTCCGACCAGACCACCGACTCGACGATCACCATCGACATCGCACGCAAGCAGGACGTGAAGCCGGAGCCGAAGAAGGAGAAGGGGGAGACGGGCTTCCTCGTCGGGCTCAAGGGCGGGATGAAGGCGCTCGGATCCTTCGCCGCCGCCATGGCCACCATCGTCGGTGCGCTGCTCCCCTTCGCGATCGTGCTCGCGATCTTCGGAGTGCCGGTGTGGTTGCTCGTACGGCGCAGCGCTCGCCGTGACAAGCCTGCCGACCCGGCCCCCATGTCCGAGCCGACCGCCTGATCGATCAGGCCTACGTGACACGGCGTCGGGTGTCCGTGCTGATGCTGCGACGCCCTGGGCGCGACTAGGGTCGACCCATGGAATCCGACCTCCACGGGGGCACCCGCATCGCCGTCCTGATCGACGCCGACAACACGTCCGCGAAGTACGCCGAGGCCTTGCTGGAGGAGGTCGCGAAGTACGGCACGCCCACGATCAAGCGTGCGTACGGCGACTTCGCCTCGCCGCATCTGACCGGCTGGACCAAGCAGCTCAACGCGCGCGCGATCCGCTCGATGCACCAGACCGCGTTCACGACCGGCAAGAACTCGACCGACTCGGCGCTGATCATCGACGCGATGGACCTGCTCTACGCCAACAACGTCGAGGCCTTCGCGATCGTCAGCAGCGACAGCGACTTCACCAGCCTGGCGCTGCGACTGCGCGAGTCGGGCAAGAAGGTCTACGGCCTGGGTCGCAAGACCACCCCGTCGTCGCTGCAGAACGCGTGCGACCGGTTCATCGCCCTCGAGGTGCTGATGGCCGAGGCCGAGGAGTCGGAGGACAAGCCTGCCGACGAGAAGGCGGCGCAGGAGGCGCCGTCCCTCAACCTGCAGAGCGCGATCACCAAGGCGATCAACGCGATGGCCGACGAGGAGGGCTGGGTGACCGTGTCGCAGATCGGCAACCACCTCACCCGCACCCACGCGTCCTTCGACCCGCGCAACTTCGGGCACAGCAAGCTGACCGCGCTGGTCCAGGCGCAGCCCTACCTCGAGACCCGCGGCGACGCGAAGCGGCTCGAGGTGCGGCTCAAGTCACCGCGCAAGGTCGCCGCGTCGAAGCCCCCGGCTGCTGCGAAGAAGGCGCCCGCCGCGAAGAAGACGGCGAAGGCCAGGCCCGCCCGCGCCGAGGCTGTCGAGGCTCCAGTCGCCGAGCCACCCGCCGCTCCCGCGGCGCCCAAGGTCACCGTCACCACCCGGACGCGGCCGGCCCGGAAGACCGTCCCGAAGGACTAGATCGGGTAGGCCTGCACGAACTCCGTCAGCGCCGTGAGCTGGCCGGGGTCGGTCGACGGGATCACGCCGTGACCCAAGTTGAAGATGTGGCCCTTGGCCGCACGCCCCTCCTCGATGACCGAGGCGGCGCGGGCCGTCATCACGTCCGTCGGGGCGAAGACCAGGGTCGGGTCGAGGTTGCCCTGGACGACGCGGTCACCGACACGTGCGATGCCGTCGGCCAGCGGCGTACGCCAGTCGATGCCGACCACGTCGGCGCCGGCCTCGCCCATCAGGCCGAGCAGGTTGGTGGTGCCGACCCCGAAGTGGATGCGCGGCACGCCGAGCTCGCCGGCGGACGCCAGGACGCGCGCGGAGTGCGGCATCACGTGCTCGGCGTAGTCGCCGGGGGTCAGGGCACCGGCCCATGAGTCGAAGAGCTGTACGGCGCTGGCGCCGGCCTCGACCTGGATGCGGAGGTAGTCCGCGGCGATGCCGCCGATCTTGCGCATCAGGGCGTCCCAGACGTCGGGGGCGCCGAACATCATCGCCTTGGTCTTCGCATGCTCCTTGGAGGGCCCGCCCTCGACGAGGTAGGACGCCACCGTGAACGGCGCTCCGGCAAAGCCGATCAGCGGGGTGGCACCGAGCTCGGCCACCAGCTGCTTGACGGCCTGCGTGATGAAGGGGACGTGCTCGGGCGTCAGGTCGGGGATCGCGTCGACGTCGGTGAGCGTGCGCACGGGCGATGCGACGACCGGGCCGATGCCGGGCTTGATGTCCAGGTCGACACCCACCGCCTTGAGCGGCAGCACGATGTCGGAGAAGAAGATGGCCGCGTCGACGCCGTAGCGGCGCACGGGCTGCAGCGTGATCTCGGTGACGAGGTCGGCGTCCATGCAGGACTCGAGCATGCCGACGCCCTCGCGGATCTTGAGGTACTCCGGCAGCGAGCGGCCCGCCTGCCGCATGAACCAGACGGGGGTGTGGCTGGGAGTCTCGCCCCGGGCGGCGGCCAGGAAGGCAGAGTTGGCCAGAGGGCCGGCGAGCGGGCTGGAGGCAGGAGCTGTCACGGGTGGAATCTTCGCAGGTCAGGCGGCGTGGCGGCACATCGCCATCTGGCGCCACTGACCTACTCTGGGGCCATGGTGGCGCGTCATGAGACGCATCCGGAGACGGGTGCCGGCCCCGCGGAGTTCCGCGCGGCGGTCGCCAGCATGCGCTCAGCCGCCGTCCGCTCGGAAGTCTTCTGCGAGGAGATGCCGGCGCCACAGCGCATTGCGCCGTACTCCTCCGCCCTGTCGGCCGACGTCACGGTCGACGACGTCGACCTCGGCACGGGGCGCCTGATCCTGCTGCACGACCCCGCCGGCAACGACGCCTGGAACGGCACCTTCCGCTGCGTGGCCTATGCCCGCGCCGAGATCGACCCCGAGCTGATCTCCGACCCGATGCTGGCCGCGGTCGGCTGGTCGTGGCTCAGCGAGGCCCTCGACGCCCACGGTGCGGCGTACGCCGAGATGTCCGGCACTGTCACCAGCGTCTCGACGGAGAGCTTCGGCGGCATGTCCGACGAGGAGGGCACCGCGCAGATCGAGGTCCGCGCGTCCTGGACCCCCATCGCCAAGGACGAGGACCAGCCGCTCGACGTCGGTCCCCACGTCGAGGCCTGGGCGGAGCTGCTGTGCACGTCGGCCGGACTCCCGCCGGTGCCGGAGGGCGTCACGGCGATCCCGAGTCGGCGCGGTCAGCGCGGCTCGTGACGATGGACGACGCACCCACCACTGAGCCCGAGGACGAGGCCACCCCCGAGGTCGAACTCGCACCCCTGCTGACCCTGCGCGACGGCCTGCCCCACGTGGTCGAGACCGTCGAGGCCCTCGAAGCAGCGTGTACGGCGCTGGGTGCGGCCACCGGTCCGGTCGCGATCGACGCCGAGCGGGCGTCGGGCTACCGCTACTCCGCGCGGGCCTATCTCATCCAGCTGCGCCGCGAAGGTGCCGGCACCTGGTTGATCGACCCGATCGCCTTCGACGACTTGGCCCCTCTGCAGGAGGCGCTGGCGGGCACCGAGTGGATCCTGCACGCGGCGACCCAGGACCTCGCGTGCCTGCGAGAGGTGGGCCTGCGCCCCGCGTCGCTCTTCGACACCGAGCTCGCCGGCCGCCTGCTCGGCTTTCCCCGCGTCGGCCTGGCCACCCTCGTCGAGACCCTGCTGGGCCAGCGGATGCGCAAGGAGCACTCCGCCGCCGACTGGTCCACCAGGCCACTGCCCAAGGCATGGCTGGACTACGCCGCCCTCGACGTCGAGGTGCTCCTCGAGCTGCGCGAGCTGATGGTTGACGCGCTCGACGAGACCGGCAAGACCAAGTGGGCGCAACAGGAGTTCGACCACCTGCTCGACTTCGAGCCCACGGTGCGACAGGACGCATGGCGGCGTACGTCCGGGGTCCATCGACTCCGGGGCCGCCGCTCGCTCGCCGCGGCCAAGGCGCTGTGGGAGGCCCGCGACGAGATCGCGGCCCGCCGTGACGTCACCCCCGGACGCGTCATCCCCGATGCCGCGATCGTGGCCGCTGCGACCGCCCTTCCGGCCGACCGCGCGGCCCTGATGGCCACTCCCGGCTTCCACGGCCGCGGCGCCGACCGCTACTCCCGCGCCTGGGTGCAGGCCCTGGCCGACGCGCTCGAGATGCCCGAGGAGGAGATGCCGACCCGCACGCCGCGCGTCGACGGGCCCCCTCATCCGCGCATGTGGGCCGACCGTGACATCGTCGCCGATCGCCGCTTCAAGGCGGCTCGTGGGTCCATGCTCAAGCTCGCCGAGGAGCACCACCTGCCGGTGGAGAACCTCCTCACCCCCGACTTCGTGCGCCGCGCCATGTGGTCGCCGCCCACCACGCGTGAACCCGCCGACCTGGCCGACGCCCTCCGCACCCAGCTGGCCGGCTACGGCGCGCGCCCCTGGCAGCTGGCCCTCGTGACCGGCGCCCTCACCGGTGCCGTGCTGGCCGGCGACGTCGAGCCCGCGGCCCCGGTCGCAAAGGCTGATCCGGAGCCGGTCGAAGCCGAGGACTGAGCCGACCGGGCACAAAGTTACGCACTTTGTGCCCGGTCGATGCCTGTCAGGCGGAACTTTGTGCCCGGTCGGCTATTCGGTCGGGGACTCCGACGGTTCCGGCGACTCGGTCACCGACTCCGGGTCGAGGATCGTCCGCGAGGCGTTGTCGATCTCCTCGGTGGCGAGGTCGAGGTCGAGCACACCGGGGCTGGTGACCAGGTCGTCCAGCAGCGGGCCGACGGCCGCCTCCAGCTCGTTGCCGGTCGTGAGCAGCGGCGGGATCACCATGCCGCGGATGGCGGAGTTGAAGACGGTGGCGTGCTCGGGCTCGCGGCCCGGCCACAGGAACGCCTCGGAGCCGGCGACCTCGGTGTTCGCCGGGACGATGTAGCCGGTGCGGGTGACGATCTCGAGGGCGGCGTCCGAGACGGCGTACGCCATGAAGTCCGCTGCGTCGTTGACGAACTCGGCATCGGCGGAGATGCACAACCCGTCGATGTCGCCGACGGTCGCGGGGGTCTCGATGACGGGCATCGAGATGGTGTCGAAGGAGAGGTCGTCGACGGCGCGCAGCTCGGGCACGAGGTCGCGGAAGCCGGCGATCATGGCGAGCTTGCCGCGCTTGAACAGCTGCAGCGAGGTGGCCTCACGCAGCTCCTCGGCGCTGGGCGTCAGCGTCGTGTCGCGCAGGATCGTCAGCGTCTGGTCCAGGGCGGAGCGGGTGCCGTCGGCGGCGAAGTCCAGCGACTTCGGGTCGTTGTCGTCGTCGAAGACCTGGCCGCCGCCGGAGTAGATGAACGGCGCGAGACCGCGCAGGGTGGGCTCGATCCACACCCCGTCGACCTTGCCCCGTCGCGTCGCGAACTGGGCGGCGGCAGCGAACTCCGCCAGCGTCCAGCGGTCGCTGCGCACGCCCTCGTCGTCGACGGAGGGTACGTCGAGCTCTCGACGCTCCATCTTCTCGAAGTCGACGAGCTCGGTGTTGAAGTACATGACCATCGGGGAGACCGAGTAGGGCATGCACTGGAGGTCGTCGTCGTAGGAGAACGCCTCGAGCGCGTCGCGGGAGTAGCGGTCACCGAAGTCGATGCCGCGCTCGTCGAGCAGCAGGCTGACCGGGCGGGTCGTCTTGCTCTCGGCGACGTCCATCAGGTCGCGGCGAGCAGTCAGGAAGACGTCCGGTGCGTCGCCGGCGAGGACAGCCTCGAGCGCCTGCTCGTGGTTGTTCCAGGTGACGAGCTCGACCTGGCGGGTCTGCGACGACGCGTTGAAGGAGTCGACGACCTGGTCGAAGGCCTTGAGCTCGGCCGGGTGGCCGAAGGCACCGAAGGTCAGGGTCCTGGGCTGCTCGACCGAGGTCGGCTTGGAGGTGGGCTTCTCGCGCGGCGGCGGCTCGTCGTCGGAGCAGGCCGCGAGGCCGAGGCTCAGCACCAACGCCGACGTCATGGCTATCAGCCGCCGCGTCATCTTCGCCCGCTTCCCTGTCCACATCATTGATCGAGGCAACCTTACGGTCACGACCCGGCGTGACGGGCCGCGGCCTCGACCACCCGGGCGAACACGACGGGATCGAGGGCGGCTCCCTCGCGGCGTACGCCATCACGCGTCAGCGGGACGAGCCGATCCAGGCGGACCTCGCTCGGGCGGCCCTGGGAGTCCCAGCCGCCGCTGCCGACGTCCATCCAGAAGCGGCCGTACGTCGCCTCGTCGGCCGCATCACGGTCGTGGTCCTTGCTCGTGAAGTAGAGCCCGACCCACCCGTCCTCCACGGCGCGCAGCACCAGCACGGGCCGGTCCTTGCCTTGGGCGGGGTCGTCCTCGTAGGCCACCCACGCCCAGACGACCTCCCCGGGATCGGGTTCGCCGTCGATCTCGGGTGCATAGGAGTCGGCCATGGCGCCGAGCATAGGAGTGGGCTCATAGAGTGGACGGATGGCCGACTCCGACGCCCCGCGCCACCACCGACCTCGTGTCCCGGGTGCGTCCTTCTTCGAGGACCTCACTGGTGGCGCCGACCCCGCCGCGGTCCGCGAGGCCGGCGATCTCGCGGCCACCCTGCTGGTGCGCGGAGCGCAGGGTGCGGACGACCACGACCTGGTCGAGCGGGTGCTGCACCTCGCCGACACCGAGGGCCTCGAGACCCTCGCGGAGGTCTGGTCGGGTGCCCCGGCCGACACCCTCGCGGGCTGCCTGTGGCGGCTCTACGTCCTGCGCGCCTGGGTGCACCGCTCGCCCGTCGAGGTCGCTGCGGAGTACGACGCCGGGCTGGCCGGCGCCCAGGTCGCGCGCGTGGTCGCCGGTGTGGCCGACCCGCCGGGACCCGACGAGGTGAAGTCGATGATCGACGACGTGCTGCGCGGCATCGTCGGCGACTTCGCGATCACCCTGCTCCGAGCCGCGGCGTTCGCCCGCGTCGTGGCCACCGGAAGGGCGGCCCAGACCGGCACCAACCACGAGTCGACCGTGAGGATGCTCACGCTCTCCGAGCAGCTCGAGGCGGCCGGCCACCTCGAGCTCCGCGAATCGCTGGCCTGAGCCGAATCACGACGTAGACTCTCCCTCGGAGCACGCCGCATCGCGGCAGCCCCGGGTCCCAACTTAAGCCGCTACGAGCGGCCACGCGCCGTGAGGCGCTCCCGGTGCGGCGTGCTCCACAACTCTTCTATCCAGCTGACAGGGCCTTGCGGATCCGCTGGTCGCTGACCGAGCCCTTGGTGCCGAGCTGCTGCGCCCACAGGGACACGCGGTATTCCTCCAGCAGCCAGCGCACCGCCCGCAGCCCCGCGCTCGGCGGCCGACCCGGCGGCAGGGCCGCGACCTGGTGCAGCCACGCGTCCTGCAGGTCGGCCATCTGGTCCATGAGCTGCCGGTCGCGCGCGACCTGCTCGTCGAGTCGGGCCCGGCGGTGCTGCACGGCCGCCAGGTAGCGCGCGAACTCGCGGAGCTGCGCGGCTCCCGCCTCCCCGATGAAGCCTCGGGTCATCAGCCGCGTCACCTGGGTCTTCATGTCGGTGAGCGCCGGCAGCGTCATCAGCTCGGCCCGCCCGGACAGCTCCTTGTCGGTGGCCCGCCACGCGCCCAGCACCTTGATCACGTCGTGGATCGCCGCGATGACCGCGGCCGTGTGGTCGCGCTTCGCCTCGGTCAGGAGGGTGTCGTACGCCGCCTGGTCCCGCGCAGGAGGCCGCGCGTCGACGAGGTCGCCGACCACCGCGGCGCGGACGTCGTCCACCAGCTCGCCGACGGTGGGGTACGGCGAACCGACGAGCGCGAGCAGGCTGAACTGGTCGAGCCCCAGCTGGTCCACCGTGGGTGATTCGCCGAGGGCGAGCAGCAGGAGGCGGCGTACGCCCAAGCGGTGGCGTGCCGCAGCCTCGGCGGCGGACGGACACACCTGCAGGCCGACCGTGCTGCCCTCGTCGACGAGCGCGGGGAAGCCGCGCACCTCGTGGCCCGCGCGCAGCTGGGTGAAGGACTCCTCGATCGTGCCGAACGTCCAGGACCTCTGGCCGGTCGCGGACACGCCCGAGTCGGCGGCCACGTCGGCGATCGCCTGCTCGAGGCTGGGTCGCAGCGGCGCCTTCAACGACTCCAGGTCCTTGCCGCGCGCGGCCTCGCCACCGTCCTCGTCGACGACCCGGAAGGTCGGCTGCAGGTGGCCAGGGACCTTGGCCCAGTCCCAGGCCTCGCGCGGGACGACGATCCCGGTCTGGCCGACGAGGTAGCGCTCCAGCGCGTCGAGGAGCGGCTCGGCCCCGGCCGGAACGGCGGCAAGGAACTCGCGCGCCTTGTTGGGAGCCGGCACGAAGTTGACCCGGAGGTTCTTGGGCAGGCTGCGGATCAGCTCGGTGACGAGCTCCTCACGCAGGCCCGGCACCAGCCAGGAGAAGTCGGTCGCATCGACCCGGTTGAGGGTGGCCACCGGCACCTCGATGGTCAGGCCGTCGTCGGCGTGGCCGGGCTCGAAGTGGTAGCTGATCGGGAAGGTCAGGCCGACCTCGTCGGAGTCGCGCCAGCTGGTCGGGAAGTCGGTCGCGCGGACCTGGTCGGCGCCCGCGTGCGTGAGCATCTCCGGGTCGAACGTCAACAGGTGGGGCCGCTTGTTGCGCTCGCGCTTCCACCACTGGTCGAAGTGGGCACCGCTGACGACCTCGGCCCCGACGCGCGCGTCGTAGAAGTCGAAGAGCGTCTCCTCGTCGACCACGATGTCGCGCCGGCGGGCGCGGTGCTCGAGCTCCTCGGCCTCGTCGAGAAGCTCGCGGTTGGTGTGGAAGAAGTCGTGCCGTGTGCGCCACTCCCCCTGCACCAGCGCATGCCGGATGAAGAGCTCGCGCGAGAGCTCCGGGTCGACCTTGCCGAAGGTGATGAGGCGGTCCGCGACGAGGGGTACGCCGTAGAGCGTGACCTTCTCGTAGGCCATCACCGCCACGCGCTTGGCCGACCAGTGCGGCTCGGAATAGCTGCGCCTGGCCAGCGGGCCGGCCAGCTTCTCGGCCCACTCGGGCTTGATCGCGGCGTTCTGCCGCCCCCAGAGTCGGCTGGTCTCGACGAGCTCGCCGGCCATCACGAAGGCCGGGTTGCGGCCCTTGAGCACACTCCCCGGGAAGATCGCGAAGCGCGCGCCGCGCGCACCGACGTACTCCCGCATCGGCTTGCGCTCGCCTGCTCGCGCCTGCGGGCGTTCCTCGAGCGCGCCGATGTGGCTGAGCAGTCCGGAGAGCAGGGCCTGGTGGATGCCGTCGCCGTCGGGAAGATCGGCGGGCTGGCCGAGATCGATCTTCATCTCCTTGCAGACCTGCCGCAGCTGGGACTCGAAGTCCTGCCACTCGCGCACCCGAAGGTAGTTGAGGAACTCGCGCTTGCACATGCGCCGGAAGGCGCTGGAGCTCAGCTCGCGCTGCTGCTCCTTGATGTGGCGCCAGAGGTTGAGCCAGGTGAGGAAGTCGGACGTCTCGTCCTTGAAGCGGGCGTGCTGCTGGTCGGACTGCGCCTGCAGCTCGGCGGGGCGCTCGCGCGGGTCCTGGAGGCTGAGCGCGGCCGCGATGACGATCACCTCGCGCACGCAGCCGAGGCGCTCGGCCTCGAGGATCATCCGGCCCAGTCGCGGGTCGATGGGGAGGCGGGCGAGACGACGGCCGAGCTTGGTGAGCGTGGGGGCTCCATCGGAGGTTGAGGAAGGACGAAGTCCTGTCACGAAACCGGGGGTTGGCCCGGGGTTTCGTGACGCGCGCTGCGCGCGCTCCTCAACCGCCGGGCCAAGGGCTCCCAGCTCTTCCAGCAGCTCGATGCCGGCCTTGATGTTGCGCTTGTCGGGCGGCTCGACGAACGGGAAGCGGCCGATGTCGCCGAGCCCGAGGGAGGTCATCTGCAGGATGACGCTGGCCAGGTTGGTGCGCAGGATCTCCGGGTCGGTGAACTCCGCGCGCCCCTCGAAGTCCTCCTCGGCGTAGAGCCGGATCGCGATGCCCGCCTCGACGCGACCACACCGGCCGGAGCGCTGGTTGGCCGACGCCTGGCTGATCGGCTCGATCGGCAGCCGCTGCACCTTGGTCCGCAGCGAGTAGCGCGAGATCCGGGCGACGCCGGTGTCGATGACGTAGCGGATCCCCGGCACGGTCAGCGATGTCTCGGCCACGTTGGTGGCGAGCACGATGCGGCGTACGGACATGTTGTGGCTGGAGAAGACGCGGTGTTGCTCGGCGGCGGACAGCCGGGAGTAGAGCGGGACGACCTCGAGCCGGTCGCTCTTGAGCGCGTCGAGGGCATCGGCGGTGTCGCGGATCTCGCGCTCACCGGGCAGGAAGACCAGCACGTCGCCCGGCCCCTCGGCCGAGAGCTCGCGGACTGCGGCGATGATCGCCTCGGTCTGGTCGCGCTGGATCGGCTCGCCCTCCTCATCGTCCTCCGGCAGCTCGAGCAGCGGGCGGTAGCGGACCTCGACCGGGAAGGTCCGGCCCGTCACCTCGACGATGGGCGCCGTGAAGTGCTCGGCGAACCGGTCGACGTCGATGGTCGCGCTGGTGATGATGAGCTTGAGGTCGGGCCGGCGCGGCAGCAGCCGCTTGAGGTAGCCGAGCAGGAAGTCGATGTTGAGCGAGCGCTCGTGCGCCTCGTCGATGATGATCGTGTCGTACTTGCGCAGCTGGCGATCGCGCTGCAGCTCGGCCAACAGGATGCCGTCGGTCATCAGCTTGACCCGCGACTGGCGAGACGTGCGGTCGGTGAACCGCACCTGGTAGCCCACCAGGTCCCCCAGCTCGGTGCCGAGCTCCTCGGCGATCCGCTCGGCGACGGAGCGGGCGGCGATGCGTCGAGGCTGGGTGTGGCCGATCAGCTTGCCGTCCGCACCTCGACCGAGCTCGAGGCAGATCTTCGGCAGCTGGGTGGTCTTGCCCGAGCCGGTCTCGCCGGCGATGATGACGACCTGGTGGTCGCGAATAGCGGCCGCGATGTCGTCACGGCGCGCGGAGACCGGCAGGGCGGGCGGGTAGGAGATCTGCACAACCGGATCATTCTCCCGTACGCCGCAACCTGATTGCGTGCCGGGCGCTACTTGCTTCCGGGCACCAGGGCTTGATACCTGATCGTCACCGTGAAGCTCTTCACGTCGTAGCGGCTGCCCTGGCTGAGGCCGGTGCTCCACGCGACGTACGGACCCTTGCCGTCGTCGTGGATGAACTTCATCGTCTGCCGCGACGCGGAGTCGCCCTTGTGCGTCTGGATCCCGCGCCCCCGGAACACCCGGCGGTTCTCGAACGCCCACTTCTTGGCGTCGGTGAAGTAGCCGAGCACCAGGTAGGAACCCGGTCGCCTCTTGTTCGGGCCACCGGTCAGCGAGACGCGGAGGGCGGCGTACTTGTCGTGGAAGCTCGGCGGGAGGTTGAGTCCGTGGATCACTTGGACGAACGCCTTGTCAGGATCGCGGCAGGTTCCGCTGTAGTAGCCGAGCGATCCGCGCCAGCCCGGTTCGGCGGGCTTGCTCAGGGTTCCGCACGGACCTGTGTACTTCTTGATCACGGTCTTGGCGGCCGGAATCGTGTGTCTCCAGGTGACCATCCGCAGCTCGTCCCAGCGCACCTCGATCGGCTCGCTCGATGAGCTGGTCTCTCCGGCGGCGTCGTACGACGTGGCCTCCAGTCGGTAGATCGCCGCAGGCAGCTTGTGTCCTCTGTTGGTCAGCCCGTCGAAGTTGAACGTCGCGGACCGCTCCGAAACCTGCTCGTCCACGACATGGCTGGCACCGGTGGTCTGATCCACGGCCCGGAGCACTGCCGTCCGAGCTCCTGGCGTCTGCATCGTCACCCGGACCGTGTCGAGGTAGCCGTCCTCGTGCGGATAGACGACCGAGCCGGACACCGCCAACACGGGCGGCGGTGGCGGAACGCCGTCGAGCTGGACCGACGTGGTCCAGCGACCGTCGAGGTGACCCACCGCTGTGCCGTCGAGGGATGAAGTGATCTCGAACGTGCCGAGCTGCTCCGGGGTGCCGAGTGGCACTGCGAGCGTCAGCTGCCCGCCCGGTCCCAGTGGTGTCTGGCCTGCCTGCACCTCGGACCCGTCAGCGGCCAACAGCCGCCAGGTGCTCGTGCCAAGACCAACCGGGCGGTATTCGAAGCTGAACTCTGTGGGGGAGGTCCCGGCCTTGCTGATCCCCCCGGAGGCAAGTCCGGCCTCGACCCAGACCGTGATCCAGTTGTAGTCCAGCTGGACACAGGATTCTTCACTCCACGTCGCGTTGACACAGCGAAAGATCCTTACGGTGGTGTCGCGGTTGTGCACGAATGTCTCGGCGAACGGCAGATCGACGGTGCCCTCGTGGGGCAGGAGGAGCTCGCGATAGTCCTGGTCGTCGATGTCCCAGCGTGCGACCAGGTTGGCGAAGCCCTCGGGATCGTTGATGGTGAGCCGGTAGGGCGTCACCTTCGGGTTGATCTCCTCGGCTGTCGGCCACACGACCAGGTCACCTGCGGCCTGGGCGCCCGCGAGCGGCATCACCGCCATGAAGGCGGCCACCAGCACACCGACAAGAACTCCGACTCCACGTCCCCCGACCGTCATGACCGGAGCCTAGGGAAGCGTGAGTGCCCTGTCCGGCGATCGGACTAAGAGCCGGACGAGTCGCCCGGCGGACCAGGGCGCTCGCCACCACCGAACCGATGGCCGAATTCGCGGCCCATGTCTCCGGGACGCTCACCACGGAAGAAGGGGCCGCGCTCGTGCCGGTCACCGTCGACGGCGGCGTGGATCGCGGCGCCGCCCAGGCCGCCGACGATGAGGGCGGCCAGGCTGGCGGCGAGCAGGCCGCGGATGCCGTACACGCGATCGCCGGTACCGGCGAACCTCTCGCGAAGAGTGCGCCTGGGCGTCGATGCGGGTGCCGTCGCGGGTGTCGAAGCAGGTGCCGGCGCGGGTTGCGGCGCATCGGTGGGGGTCTCGTCGTTCTCGCTCATGCGAGCAGCGTGCGCGCCGTACCTGTCCGGAACCTGTGAGCCAGCCGTGACCCGACGATTACTCGCTGTGGTTGGACACACGATCCTCACAGCAAACGCACAGCGACCCTGTGCAGGATGAGGCCATGGAGATGACCAGGGTGGACGGCAGTCCGGTGCGGGTGCTCGTCGTGGACGACGAGGTCAACATCGCGGAGCTGCTGTCCATGGCATTGCGCTACGAGGGCTGGGTCGTGTCGATGGCCCACACCGGACGGCAGGCCGTCAGCACGGCTGCCGAGGTCAAGCCCGACGCCGTCGTGCTCGACATGATGCTGCCCGACTTCGACGGCCTCGAGGTGCTGCGCCGGATGCGCGCGACCCATCCCGACGTGCCGGTCCTCTTCCTCACCGCCCGCGACGCCGTCGAGGACCGGGTCGCCGGCCTGACCGCCGGTGGCGACGACTACGTCACCAAGCCCTTCTCCCTGGAAGAGGTCGTGGCCCGCCTGCGTGCGCTGATGCGGCGGTCCGGCGCGAGCGTCGCGACCGAGCGCAACGTGCTGGCCGTCGGCGACCTCACCATGGACGAGGACAGCCGCGAGGTGTTCCGCGACGGCACCGAGATCAACCTGACGGCCACCGAGTTCGAGCTGCTCCGCTTCCTGATGCGCAACCCGCGGCGGGTGCTGAGCAAGGCGCAGATCCTCGACCGCGTCTGGCAGTACGACTTCGGCGGCCAGGCCAACGTCGTCGAGCTCTACATCTCCTACCTCCGCAAGAAGATCGACGTCGGCCGCGAGCCGATGATCCACACCATGCGCGGCGCGGGCTACGTCCTGAAGCCGGTCCCGTGAACAGGTTCCGCACCCTGACCGCACGGCTCGTCCTCACGGCGGTCGGGATGCTCGCGCTCACCTCGATCCTGGTCGCGCTGGCGACGACGCTGGCGATGCGGAGCTACCTGAACGACCAGCTCGACGACGACGTGCTCGCCTCCATCAGTCGCGCCGACGGCCCCGGCCCGTTCGGCCCCAGGCCCGACATGAACATGATCGGCAACCAGCCGCCGGGGACGCTGGTGGCCGACAGCGATGAAGCCATCGTGCTCGGCAATCGCCGTGGCGACAACGAGGTGCTCTCCGCGGAAGCGATCACGGACGCCGGCCAGGTCCCCATCGATGGCAGGGTCCACACCATCCAGGGCGACTTCGGGAGCTACCGCGTCACCGCCGTCAACACGGAGCAGGGTCGGCTCGTCATCGGTCTGCCCACCGGCGAGGTGGACGACTCCGTCGTCTCCCTGATCGCGGCCGAGACGGCCTTCGTGCTGCTCGGGATCCTCGCCGCCGCCGGCGCCGGCACTTTCGTCGTACGCCGCCAGCTGGCTCCTCTCCGGGAGGTAGCCGCGACAGCGCACGCCGTGGCGGAGCTGCCGCTGTCGGAGGGTGCGATCGACATGTCGGCCCGCGTCCCCGAGCGGCTCACCGACGAGCGCAACGAGGTCGGCCAGGTCGGCTCGGCGCTGAACACCCTGCTCGACCACGTCGAGACCTCCCTCGCGGTGAGGCACCGCAGCGAGCAGCAGGTGCGCCAGTTCGTCGCCGACGCGAGCCACGAGCTGCGCACGCCGCTGGCCACGATCGCCGGCTACACCGAGCTCGCGCGTCGCCAGCCCGCCGCGCTCGCCACCGCGCTCGGCAAGGTCGAGTCGGAGTCGGCCCGGATGACCTCGCTCGTGGAGGACCTGCTCCTGCTCGCCCGCCTCGACTCGGGGCGCCCGCTCGCCGACGACACGGTCGACCTGACCAAGCTGCTGCTCGAGGCCGTCGGCGACGCCCGCGTCATCGGGCCGGACCACACGTGGCGCCTGGTGCTGCCCGACGAGCCGGTCGAGGTCCGCGGCGACGAGCAGCGACTCCACCAGGTGGCGACGAACCTGCTGACCAACGCCCGCAAGCACACGCCCGCAGGCACCACGGTGACGGTGACCGCGACCCCCGACGGGTTCGTGGTGCACGACGACGGCCCCGGCTTCCCGGCGGAGCTGGTCGACCACGCCTTCGAGCGGTTCATCCGGGCCGACGAGGCCCGCACCAGCACCGGCGGTGTCGGGCTCGGCCTCGCACTCGTGGACGCGATCGTCAGCGCCCACGGGGGCAGCGTGACGCTGGCCAGCAAGCCTGGCGACACGTCGTTCGCCGTACGCCTCAGGTGAGGTCGACGACCGCCGGCAGGGACAGGGCCAGCACGGACAGCAGCTCGTCGCGCGACATCACCGACGGGTCGTCGGCCCAGGTCAGCACCATCTCCTCGGCCATCGCCGACCACCCACGCACGACCAGCCGGGCCTGGGGGGTGTCGGTGAGGATCTCGCCCGCGGCGTCCTCGCGGAAGATGCGGTCGGTGAGCGCGAAGCGGCCCTCGTCGTAGAGCGCGCGGATCTCGTCGGTGCCACCCGCGGCGGCCCGCACCAGGGAGCGGTAGAGCGTCAGGTTGGCGAGCACGTAGTCGACGTACACACCCAGGGAGATCAACATCCGCTCGAGCGGCTCGCCGTCGGCCGGCGGTGCGGTCTGCTCGACGAGGTCCTCGACGGCGTGCCGGATGACGGCCAGGCGGAAGTCCTGCTTCGAGCCGAAGTAGTGGTAGATCAGGCCGCGGGAGATGCCGGCCTCCTCGGCGAGCACGTCGATGGAGATCTCGTCGACCGAGCGGGTCGCGAAGAGGTGGGCACCGAGCTCGAGCAACTGGGCGCGACGGGCGTCGGGCGAGAGGCGGGTGCGCACGCCACGAATCTTCACACGCCCATCCTATTGACGGATATTCAATAAAGCCAATACCCTTTCCTCATGACACCGAGCAAGACAACGCTGCCCGCATCCGTCGACCACCTCGTCATCGGTGCCGGCTTCGCCGGTCTGGGTACGGCGATCAAGCTGGCCGAGGCCGGCGAGGACGACTTCCTGGTGATCGAGAAGGACGGCGGCATCGGCGGCACGTGGCGGGTGAACACCTACCCCGGCGCAGCGTGCGACGTCCCGAGCCAGCTCTACTCGTTCAGCTTCGCGCCCAACCCGAACTGGTCGATGTCCTTCTCGCCGCAGCCCGAGATCGAGGCTTACCTCGTCGGGCTCGCGCAGAAGTCGGGCACGCTCGACCGGTTCGCCTTCGACACCGAAGTGACCGATGCCCGCTGGGACGAGACCGACCAGCGCTGGCACGTCACCACGAGCCGCGGTGAGATCGCCGCGAAGACCCTGATCTCCGGGTCCGGTGGGCTGTCCG
Organism: Nocardioides sp.; assembly: GCA_039914485.1. GTDB lineage: Bacteria > Actinomycetota > Actinomycetes > Propionibacteriales > Nocardioidaceae > Nocardioides. The sequence goes on along the minus strand of JBDSPC010000085.1, from coordinate 23,854 downwards.
TGCCGAAGATGCCCGACATCGACGGCATCGAGACCTTCCAGGGCGAGGTCTTCCACTCCGCCCGCTGGAACCACGACGTCGACCTCACCGGCAAGCGGGTCGCGGTCATCGGCACGGGTGCCTCCAGCATCCAGATCGTGCCGACGATCCAGCCCGACGTGGAGCACCTCGACGTCTACCAGCGCACGGCGCCGTACGTCATCCCACGCAACGAGCACCGCTACTCCGGCGTCGAGCAGCTGCTCTTCAAGAGCGTTCCCGGCCTGCAATGGGCGCTGCGCACGGGGATCTACTGGGCGCGCGAGCTCTACGTGCCCGGCTTCGTGTGGAAGCCCGCGCTGGCCGCGCCGGCGAAGAAGCTGGCGCTGGGCAACATCGCGAAGGGGATCAAGGACCACGGCCTGCGCGCGAAGGTGACGCCGGACTACCAGATCGGCTGCAAGCGGATCCTGATCTCCAACACCTACTACCCCGCCCTCGCGGCCGACAACGTCGAGCTCGTCACCGACTCGATCGTCAAGGTCACCGGTGACGCGATCGTCACCGCGGACGGCGTCGAGCGACCCATCGACGTACTCATCGTGGCCACCGGCTTCCAGACCACCGAGCAGCCGATCGCCGAGCACATCCGCGGCCGTGACGGCGCCTCGCTCTCCGAGATCTGGGCCAGCCAGGGGATGGCGTCCTACAAGGGCACGACGACCCGCGGCTTCCCCAACCTGTTCCAGGTGGTTGGCGCCAACACCGGCCTCGCGCACACATCGATGATCGTCATGATCGAGGCGCAGCTCGCCTACATCGTCGACGCGTTGAAGACGATGCGCGCGGAGGGCGTCGGCGCCATGGAGCCGCAGCAGGCCGCCCAGGACGAGTGGAACGACGACATCCAGCGGCGGATGCAGCGCACGGTGTGGAACACCGGCGGCTGCTCGAGCTGGTATCTCGACGCGCACGGCAAGAACGTGACCCTGTGGCCGCGCGCGACCTTCACCTTCCGCCGCCTGCTGTCGAGCTTCGACGCGAAGAACTACGACCTCGAACCCGCGCGCATCATCGAAGGAGCCAACGCATGAGCGAGCGGAGCGAGCGAATCAATCAACACAGCGCGGATGGTGCCTCATGCGCGCACGGAGCGAAGCGAGTACGTGCATGAGCATCAAGAGCCTGAACGACAAGGTCGTCGTCATCACCGGCGCCGGCTCCGGGATGGGCCGCGAGCTCGCCCGGCAGGCCGCCCAGCAGGGCGCGCTGCTCGCGATCTCCGACTGGAACCCCGACGGCCTCGCCGAGACGGTCGACATCGTCAAGGCCCTCGGCGCCGAGGTGCGCAGCGACGTCATCGACGTCTCCGACCGGGCCGCGATGGTGCAGTGGGCGGTCGACGTCGTCGGCCAGTTCGGGCGCGTCAACCTCGTCGTCAACAACGCCGGCGTCTCGATGACCGGCGACTTCGAGGACATGAGCTACGAGGAGTTCGACTGGATCGTCGGGGTCAACTTCGACGGCGTCGTCAACGGCACCAAGGAGTTCCTGCCGCACCTGATCGCCTCGGGCAACGGCGCACTCGTCAACATCTCCTCGCTCTTCGGGCTGATCTCGATGCCCGGCCAGACCGCCTACAACGCCACGAAGTACGCCGTGCGGGGCTTCACCGAGGCACTGCGCGAGGAGATGCTGATCAACCGCCACCCCGTGACGGTCACCAGCGTCCACCCCGGCGGGATCAAGACCGGCATCGCCCGCAACGGTCGCACCACGACCGGCGAGGACCACGCGAAGCTGTCCGAGCTGTTCGACCAGAAGCTGGCCCGCATGCCCGCCGACAAGGCCGCCGCGATCATCCTCAAGGGCGCACTCTCCGGCCAGGCGCGCGTGCTTGTCGGCCTCGACGCCCATCTGATGCACCACTTCGCCAAGATCGTCGGCTCGCGCTACCAGGACGTCGTCGCGTTCCTCGCGCCCCGCGTCACTCGCTAACGTCCCCCGCATGACCCACGCTCCCGGTGACCCGATCCGCGTCGAGATGACCAAGTGGGGCGACCGGCCGCACTGGGAGTTCGACGGCGTCTTCCTCGGTTCAGATTCGTACGGCGAGTGGCTGGGCTTCCCGGCCGGCACCCACAACTCCCGGCCGGGCCATGCGTTCGACTCGGCGGTCGACGCGGTCACCCTGGTGTCGCGGGACGCCTACTGGGTGGCGACCTTCCAGGGTCCCGGGCTCTGGTGCGACACCTACATCGATGTGACCGCACCACCCACCTGGGACGGGCGCGTGCTGCGGGCCGTGGACCTGGACCTGGACGTGATCAGGATGGCGGCCGATCTGTCCCCCACCGACCCGATGGCCAAGGTGGCCGGGCCGGGCGAGGTGGTGATCGACGACGAGGACGAGTTCCTCGAGCACCAAGTGTCCTTCGGCTACCCGGCCGACGTGATCGCCGCCGCTCGCGCCAGCGCGGACGAGCTGTTCGACGCGGTGCAGGACCGCGTGGCGCCGTACGACCAGAAGGCGCACCTGCCCTGGCTCGAGGAGCTCAGCAGGCTCAGGTGACCCGGTCGGCCTTCGTCTCCCGTCGGTTCGCGCGGAACGGCCCGACCAGCCGCGGCCCGGCGAGCCTCGACTCGAGGCGGCGGGTCTCGCGCTTCAACGGCTGGGCGAGGTACTCCCCCAGGATCACGCCGGACGCCAGCGCGACCGCGACGGACGCGGCCGTCATCATCGCGACGATGCCCTGCGAGGTGCCGGAGCCGCCGGCGGCGAGCAGCGAGAGCCCGCGGTAGATCGAGAGGCCGGGAAGCAGCGGCACGATCGAGGAGACAGCGACGACGAGGGGTGGCACCCGGAACCGACCGGCGACGCCGTACGCCACCACGCCGATCGTGAACGCACCGACCGCTGCCGCCCACGTGCGACCGAAACCGGTCTCGCTGACCACGGCGTTGAGCAGCGTCGCCACCCCGGCCGTGGCGGCGATCGGCAACAGTGCGCGACGCGGGGCGTAGCAGGCGAACGCGAAGGCGGCCGCGGACACCGCCGCTCCCACGACCGCGATGAGCACGTGGTTGCCGAGATTGCGCCCGGGCACGAGCTGGCCGAGGTTGACACCCAGCACGTCGGCGATCGAGAGGCCGCCGCTGACCCCGGCGATGATCCCGGCGGTGGCCAGCAGCGCCTCGATCACGCGCGCGCCGCTGGTGACGTAGAAGCCGGTCAGCGCGTCCTGGATGGCGCCCATGAAGCCGATCCCGGCCAGCAGCATCACGATGTTGGCGGTCACGACGAGCGACAGGTCGGCCTTGAGCGGCGTGGCCGCCAGCCCGACCGCGAACAGCGTCGCGACCATGCCGCCGGCGACCTGGAGGTAGAACGTCGGCAGGCGTCGGCGCGACAGCACCAGCTGCAGCTGGTCGATCGTCATTGCCGCGGCCGACGCGATCAGCGCGATCAACCAGTCACCGCCGAGGAAGACGGCGACGCTCGCGCACATCACGCCCCAGGCCAGGGTGACCGACCAGCGCGGCCAGGGGTGGCCGGTCGAGAGGATCGTGGCCATCCGGGTGCGCGCGAGGTAGAGGTCGAGCTGGTCGGCGAGCACGTCGCGCACCAGGTGGTCGACCTGGGTGAGGTCGGCGTAGTCGATGTCGCGGTGCTTGACGTTGCGGATCATCAGCACCGCCGGGTCCTCGGGCGAGGTCTGGTGACTCATCGACAGCGACGTGAAGGTCACGTCGACCTCCGGGTGCCGCAGCCCGAGGTGCGACGCGACGGATAGCATCGTCGCGGTCACGTCGGCCGCGCCGGCGCCCGACGACAACAGCACCTCGCCGATGCGCAGGCACAGGTCGATGGTCAGGTTGAGCTCGCGCGGATCGTCCACCACGCGCCCATGCTCGCACCCCCCTTCGCGGGTGACGCGCACGGCGCCGCTCGTCCCTACGATGAGCACGTGCACATCGACTTCCCCATCGAGTTCCAGGCGTCGCCGCAGCCGACGATCGGGGTCGAGTGGGAGTTCGCACTCGTCGATCGCGAGACGCGCGACCTGTCCAACACCGCGGCCGACCTCTTCGCCGCCGCGAGCCCCGAGCTCGTCGATCCGTCACGCCTGCACAAGGAGCTGCTGCGCAACACGGTCGAGGTCGTGACGGGCATCTGTACGTCGGTGGCCGAGGCCGTCGCCGACCTGCGCGAGACCCTCGCGGTGGTCGTGCCGGCGGCGGACGAGCTCGGCGTGGACCTGCTCGGCTCGGGCACGCACCCGTTCGCGAGCTGGTCGGCGCAGCAGCTGACCGAGGGCGTGCGCTACGAGGAGCTGATCAACCGCACCCAGTGGTGGGGCCGGCAGATGCTGATCTGGGGCGTGCACGTGCACGTCGGCCTGCCCTCGCAGGACCGGGTGATGCCGATCATGTCTTCGATGCTCAACACCTACCCGCACCTGCTGGCCCTGTCGGCGAGCTCGCCGATCTGGGCCGGGCTCGACACCGGCTATGCGTCCAACCGGTCGCAGATGTTCCAGCAGCTGCCGACGGCAGGCCTGCCGTTCACGTTCGACACCTGGCAGGAGTTCGAGGCCTGCATCGCCGACCAGGCGACGACCGGCGTGATCGACTCGATGTCCGACGTGCGCTGGGACATCCGGCCGGCGCCCCACCTCGGCACGATCGAGAACCGCGTCTGCGACGGCATGTCCGACATCACCGAGCTGGCGTCCCTGACCGCGTTGATCCACTGCCTCGTCGTCGACCTCGACACCCGCCTGGCCGCGGGCGAGACGCTCCCGACGATGCCGCCGTGGCACGTGCAGGAGAACAAGTGGCGCGCCGCCCGCTACGGCCTCGACGCGATCGTGATCCTCGACGAGAAGTCCAGCGAACGGCTGGTCACCGACGACCTCGACGACCTGCTCGAGCGCCTCAGCCCGCTCGCGAAGCGGCTCGACTGCGAGGACGAGCTGCGCGCGGTGGCGGACATCCCCCGCAAGGGCGCCTCCTACCAGCGCCAGCGCGCGGTGGCCGCCGCCACCGGTGGCGACCTGGTGGCCGTGGTCGACTCTGTGGTGGCAGAGCTCCGCGCCTCTCTCTAACCGAGTCAGACCCGTGGCGGTGGGATCGCGTCCGTCGACTCCAGCTGCCCCATGCCGGTCAGCATCAGCAGGTCGGTGACCACCGCGCGCAGCTGCGCGAGCATCACCTCGACCGACAGTGCCTCCTCGCGCGGCAGCTCGGAGGTCGCCATCCCGACCGCGATCAGCGCGGGCTGTGCTGCGACTGCCATCCGGTCCGCGTGCAGCTCGTCGGCGACCAGGTCGACGGCCGCGGCGAGCTCGCGGGCCACCAGCGGATAGCCGGGCGGGACCGGCTTTCGCTTGTACGCCGCCAGCGCGACGTACCTCATCAGGACCCGGGTGCTCCGCAGCGATCGGTCGAGCGGCTCCACGAGCTCCGCCATCCGGCGGACGCCCGGCTTGTGCCGGACCCGGAACGGCGAGGAGGCGACGACGGCGAGGCCCTCGTCGGCCGCGCTGCGCAGCTCGGCGATGAGGTAGTCGGTGGAGCGGGCGTCGGCGAGCAGGTCGAGCGCCCGGTCGAGGTCGCCGCCGATCATCACGTCGGCGGCAGCACGCAGCATCTCGGCCTCCTTGCGCAGCACCTTTGCGGCCTGTTCGCGTGGTCGGCGCAGGGCAGCGGCCGGCACCACCGTCGCGGCGACGAGCGCGACCGCACCACCGACCAGCGCATCGGTCCACCGCGTCAGGGCACCGCCGGGGCTGACGATCAGGGTGGTGACGACGATCGACTGGACGGCGGCCTGGGTGACCAGCAGCGGCCCGCCGTCGAGCAGGAACGCCGCCGACATCGCGACCGCCACGACCAGCGCGATCTGCCACCAGCCCGAGCCGAGCCAGACCACGAGCAGGTCGCCCAGGAGCACGCCGACGGCCACTCCGACCGTCACCTCCGCGACCCGGCGCAGCCGCTGGCCGTAGGACGTGCCGAGGCTCACGACCGCCGCGATCGGGGCGAAGAACGGGGTGTCGTGACCGAGCAGGTCCTTGGCGATCAGCCAGGCCACGCCCGCTGCCAGCGAGCACTGCACGATCGCGAAGGACTTCGAGCGCAGTCGCTCCGCGCGAGTGCCCAGCGACGTACGACCCCTCGACCAGGCCCGGTCGAGGCGATCGAGCGGGCTGGCCTCCATGGCGGCGATCCTGCCAGAGCGTGTCCACTTGTGGCCCGCCTCACATCACGCGAGGATCAGGATTCGTTCGAGGAGGGACTCCCCCGCATGGTGACACCGATCGATCCGACCTCCGTCGGCTTCCTGCTGGCCGAGAACCGTTCGATGCCGATGCACGTGGGCGGCCTCGCGCTCTACAAGAAGCCCGAGGGCGCCGGGCGCAACTACGTGCGCGAGATGTACGACCAGATGCGCTCCAGCGAGGAGATCGCCCCGCTCTTCCTGCGCCACCCGCACCGCTCGCCGCGCACGGCCGGGCAGTTCGTGTGGGAGACCGACGAGCAGTTCGACATCGAGCACCACTTCCGGCACAGCGCGCTGCCCAAGCCCGGCCGGATCCGCGAGCTGCTCGACCTCTCCGGCCGCCTGCACAGCACCCGGCTCGCCTGGGACCGGCCGCTGTGGGAGGCGCACGTCATCGAGGGCCTGCGCGACGGGCGGGTCGCGATGTACACCAAGATGCACCACGCGCTGGTCGACGGCGTCTCGGCCATGCGCCTCCTCGCCGCCATCCACTCCCCTGACCCCGACGAGCGCAACATGCCCGCACCGTGGGCCAAGCGCGACCGGCCGCCTCGCGCGGCGAAGGAACAGGCCGCCCTCGAGACCAACCTGTCCGACGTGCCGATGCAGGCGTTGCGTACGGCGATGGGCATCACCGCCGAGGCCGCGGGCATGCCCGGCGCGCTGATCCGGACGCTGAACAAGTCCATCCGCAACGAGACGTCGGCGCTCTCGCTCTACGCGCCCCGCACGATCCTCAACCAGCAGATCACCGGTTCGCGCCGGTTCGCCGCGCAGGACTGGCCGGTCGAACGCCTCCGCGCGATCGGCAAGGCCACCGGCACCACGATCAACGACGTCGTGATCGCGATGTGCTCGGGCGCCATGCGGGCCTACCTCCTCGAGCTCAACGAGCTGCCCGACACCAGCCTCGTCGCCATGGTGCCGATCGGGCTCAAGGCGAAGGACTCCCAGATCGCCTCCGCCGAGGGCGGCAACTCCGTCGGTTCGATCATGGTCAAGATGGGCACCGAGCTCCCCGACGCGGGCGCGCGCCTGCGCTCGGTCCACCAGTCGATGAAGTCCGGCAAGGAAGCGTTGTCATCGATGACGCAGATCCAGATCCTGGCGATGAGCGCGCTCGGCCAGGCGCCGGCGATCCTGCCGGTGATGCTGAAGATGAGTGGCGTCGCCAAGCCGCCGTACAACCTCATCATCAGCAACGTGCCCGGCCCGCGGACCACGCAGTACTTCAACGGCGCGCAGCTGATGGGCAACTACCCGCTGTCCATCCCGATCCACGGCATGGCGCTGAACATCACCTGCACGTCCTACGACGGCCTCATGTGCTTCGGCCTCACCGGTTGCCGGCGGACCGTGCCGCGCCTGCAGCGGCTGCTGACCTACCTCGACGAGGAAGTCACCGCGCTGGAAAAGGCCGCCGGCATCTGACCGGTCACAAAATTCCACCCAGCGCTGCCGAGCGGTCACAAAGTTCCGCACTTTTGTGACCGCTCAACATGTTGAACCGGCGACTTTGTGACCGGTCAGCCTTCGTGGCGGGCGGCCACAGCGGCGAGCCTGGCGCGGGTGATGTCGGCGATGGTCGCGAACCCGGCGTTGGCCGCGTTGGACCCCGGCCGGGTCGGCTCGCCGGCGTTGATGCTGATGCAGCGCCGGCTGCCGCCGTCGGCGGCGTTGGCGAGCGCAACGGCGTCGCCGGTCGTGCCGCTGCCGGCGAAGGGGTCGAGCACGACGGCGTCGGCGGGCATCATGGCGAGGATCCGGCGCACCAGCCCGGTCGGCTTGGGCGACTCGAAGACGTGCCCGATCAGGCCCTTCAGCTCGGCGACGGCCGTGTCGGTGGAGCCGACCTCCTCCGAGAGCCAGATCGTGGTCAGCTTCTTGCGGCGGCCGCCGTCACGGTGCAGCCAGTCGCGCTGGAACACGTCGACGCGCGACCCGTTGCGGCCGTTGATCTCGCGGCACACCAGGTCGTCCGGTCGCTCGTCGATCAGCGGCCGGGACCAGCGCCACACCGCGGGTCGGCCGTCGCCGAAGACGGGCCACACCTCCTGACCGCCGTCGAAGTCGGCCGTCGCGACGGCGCCGGTCAGCGGGTCGCCGTACACGGGGAAGTGCAGGGTGGGCGCGGTGACCGGGTTGAACTTCTTGTTGGTGTTGCGCAGCGGGAGGTGCCGGAACGCACGGCCGGCCTCGGTGACCAGCCCGAAGTCCGAGGCGTTGACCGTGTCGGGGCTGCTCGCGTCGAGCACGCAGCTCTTCGCGTCGCGGGCATAGGCGAGGAGGTACTCGTGGCTCGTCGCGAACCCGCCCCCGAGCTGGCGACCCTTCGGGTTCAGGTTGACGACGATCTGGGCGAGGAAGTTGGCCTCGCCGAAGACCTCGTCGAGAAGCAGTCGGAGGTACGCCGCCTCGTTGTCGTCGATGCTGATGAACAGTGCGCCGGTGTGGGCCAGGACCTCCCGCATCGCCACCAGGCGCGGCCGCATCATCGCGACCCAGGCCTCGTGCCGGCTGGCGCGACCGCCACCGTCCGAGCGGAACGAGTCGACGTAGGCGAAGTCGTTGCCCGTGTTGTACGGCGGGTCGGTATAGATCAGGTCGACGCTGCCCGGCTCCAGGGTGGGCAGCACGTCCAGGTTGTCGCCCTCGATGAAGACGCTGTCCACGGGTCGGCCCACGCCGCGCAGCCTAGTCACCACGATCGGCGCCGCGGGGCAACCTTCCACACAATCTGTTCGTCTCCCACAGTGATGACGACCAGACACAGCAGCCCCGACACACCACAAGCCTCGACCGGACGACAACGCCTCGCCTTTACTCTGGAGCGCGTGCCTTCCTCCACGCGTTTGACCTCTGCCCTGCTCGCCGGCGCCGTCAGCTGTTGCCTTGTCGCGGTGTCCGCACCCGCGATCTCGTCTCCCGACAGCCTCGGTGGCTCCGACTCCCGTGTCTCCGCCTCGGACCGCGACCGTGACGGCCTCAACCGGCTGCAGCGTCGTGCGCTGCGCGAGCCCGGCACCGTGATGGGCACGCCCGGTCAGACCTCCGACGGGGTGCACGGCCGCATCGCGAAGCAGCTGCCGCGGGGCGCGCGGGTCACGCCTCCGGTGGTCACCAGCGACGTCACCTACGAGATCGCGCCCGGCATGTCGATCCGCGAGTGGGACCAGACCGACTACCGCGGCCCGATCCGCGCCAACCTGCTCACCGTCGACCTCAACTTCCCCAACATCTCGGTGGACTACCTGGGCTCGCCCTACGCCGTACGCCGCCAGACCGTCAGCCAGATGGGTGCCGCCGCCGGGGCCATCGGCGCGGTGAACGGCGATTTCTTCGACATCTCCGACACCGGGGCTGCCCTCGGCGTGGGCATCGATCGCGAGCGGGGCCTGATCCAGGGCTCGACCAGCGGCTGGATCCCCGAGAACGCGTCGTTCTACCTCGACGCCGCCGGCCAGCCGCAGATCGGGCCGCTGGTGACCAAGACCAAGCTGAAGCAGCGACCGCGGTGGCCCGTCAGCGGCATCAACGCGCCGACAGTGGCGCCCAACTCCATCGGCCTCTACACGACCGACTGGGGCTGGACGAAGGGCTACTCCGTCACCGACGGCGACACGAAGAACGTCCGCGAGGTCGTCGTCGTCGACGGCAAGATCGTCTCCAACAAGGGCACCCTGTCGAAGGGTCGCAAGGTCAAGGGCCAGGTGATGGTCGGCCGTGGCTCGGCCGCCAAGCTGCTCAAGGAGCTCCGGGTCGGGCGCAAGGCCACCTTCAAGTACAAGGCCAAGCCCGGTGCCACCGTCGCGGTGTCCGGTGACCGCCCGCTGCTGCTCAACGGCGTGCAGACCGTGATCAACGACCGCCTGATGCACCCGCGTACGGCGGTGGGCATCGACGTCGACGGACGCAAGCTGCTGTTGCTGGTGATCGACGGCCGCAGCGCCTCCAGCCGCGGCTACACCATGGTCGAGCTCGCCACGATGATGCGGGCCCTCGGCGCCGAGAGCGCCCTGAACTTCGACGGCGGAGGCTCCTCGACGCTCTACTCGCGCAAGCTGACCGGCGAGATGGGTGTCATCAACGAACCCTCCACCGACATCGACGAGCCCGGCTCGCCCGGCGTCGAGCGCAAGGTCGCGAACGGGCTGGGCGTCTTCTACAACGGTGTCTTCCCGCCGATCGTGCCGCCGATCGTCCCGACGCCGACCCCCACGCCGACGCCGACGGTCACCCCGACCGTTCCGCCGACCACGCCCACGGCACCCCCGCCGCCGCCGAGTCCACCCACGTCGACGCCGCCGGTCTGACCTGGCGCGCCGGGGCGTCGGTCAGTTGGGCACGAGGAACAGCGCGACCGAGGTGACCGGCACCAGGCACTGAACGCCCGACTTGGGCACCTGGGCCGTGACCTCGATGCCGTCGAACGTGGTCACCCAGTCGACGGCAGTCGGGGTGTCACAACCGACCGAGACGACGGCGCCGAAGAGCGTGCTGCCCGCCGGGACCTGCACCTGCTTGACGGCTGAGCGCACATCGGCGGCCAGCCGCGCATCCGTCGTGGCCAAGAAGGCGTCCACAGCCTTGTCGTCGACCAGGGCGCTGGCCCGGGTGGCCGGCTCGCCGTCCACGTTGGAAGCCTTCACGATGACGGCCTGGCCGGGTTCGACGGTCTCGCCGACCGGCACGCTCGCACCCGACCCGGTGGACGAGTCGGAGGTCTCCGGGTCGGAGGATTCCGGGTCGGCCGACGAAGGGTCGGTGCCGGGATCGGCCGTGGTCGTCTCCGACGAGGTGTCGGTCGCAGTGCCGGGGTCCTCTGAGTCGCTGCCACACCCTGTGACGCCTGCCAGCAGGAGAGCACCGAAAACGAGTCCGAGTCGAACGCATCGTTGGCTCATAGTCGTAGGACGATAGCCCGACGGTTGGGGTTCCCGCCGGGCCTAGGCTCACGCCATGGCCAGGTTCACCCGCGCAGAGCTCGAGTCGTTCCGCGACGCCGAAGTCCCCGACCTGCTCGGCCCCGGTCTCCGCCTGCTCTTCGTGGGCATCAATCCTGGCCTGTGGACCGCCGCCACGCAGACGCACTTCGCGCACCCGGTGAACCGCTTCTACCCCGCCCTGCTGCAGGCCGGCATCATCGAACGACCCATCGACGCCGCGGCCGGCATGGACGACGAGGACCGCGCCTACTTCCGCTCGCGCGGGCTCGGGATCACGAACCTGGTCCGCCGCGCGACCGTGCGGGCCGACGAGCTGACGGCCGACGAGCTGAAAGCGGGCGGTGAGCGACTGCTCGAGCTGGTCACCGAGCTGGCACCGCGAGTCGTCGCGGTCGCCGGGATCACCGCATATCGCCAGGCGTTCGGGGACCGCAAGGCGGTCGTCGGCCGCCAGCCCGAGCCACTGGGCCAGGCCGAGCTGTGGGTGGTCCCGAATCCGAGCGGCCTCAACGCCCACCAGACGATCGCGAGCCTGGCGGCGGCATATGCCGAGCCAGCGCGCGCTGCGGGCGTCCTCGACTGACGGGTCGCCGTCGTCACGAGGCCACGCCCTCGAACACGTCGCCGGCCTCCACGATGAGCAGGGAGGCGGCGGGTCCCACCAGCGGCGGAGGCACCCTGACCCAGCCGTCGACCCGGTGCCGGTCGGCCAGGAACTCGGTGATGAGGAACCGCAACCACTGACCGGCCACCTCCAGGCCGGCCCGCGACGACGCCAGCACCAGGCAGCACCCCGCATCGCACGGCACCCAGGGCGACGGCAGTCCGGGCTGACCCGGCCAGATCCGGGCCACGGCACCAGCGCGGCGGGCGAAGCCGGCCAGGAACTCCGCGTCGCCGGCCTCCAGGGGCGGGGTCACGGTGAGCCGGTCATCGGTCGGTGGGTGCTGGGGCGTCTGGGTCATCTGGTCCTCCTCGTGGTCTCTCTACCCACCGTGCGGACGGCCACCGACACCACCGGCGCTGCGGCGTACGACCTGTGGAGAGGCCACGGCAGCACGGCGTCTGTGGACGGTTTGCGACCCACACGGCAGGCTGTGCCCGTGCCGTCCCCCGACCAACCCACCGACCAGCCCACCGAGCAACCCACGGTCCAGCCCGTCCGCGAGGCCGTGCGCGCCTACGCCGCGCAGCAACCGGGCCTCGTGACGCCGACCGAGCACTTCGTCGAGCTGATCACCACGCTGCTCGATGACGCCGGCATCAACTACCTCAGCGTCACCGGCCGGACGAAGAGCGTCGCCTCGTTCGCGGCGAAGGCCGCGCGGACCGTCGGCGACGAGCTCCTCTACCCCGACCCGCTCAGCCAGATCACCGATCAGATCGGCGTCCGCGTCATCACCTACGTCCACAGCGACGTGGCGGCGGTTGCGGAGCTGCTCGACGACGAGCTGACCATCCTCGACGACCGCGACATGGGGCAGGAGACCGCGCGGGCCGGCGGGTTCGGCTACGCCAGCCGGCACCTGCTGGTGACGCCCGACCCGCCCGACGGCGAGCAGCACCAGGCGCCGTACGACGAGGTCCGTGACCACCGGGCGAGCGTCCAGGTGCGCACGGTCCTCCAGCACGCGTGGGCAGAGTTCGAGCACGACATCCGCTACAAGGGCACCGTGCCGGAGGAGTACGTCCCCGACCTCGACCGACGCTTCACGCTCGCTGCCGGACTGCTCGAGCTGGCCGACCGGGAGTTCTCGACCATCCGCGAGCGTCTCCAGGCCGTCGCACCGCTCTCGCCCGGCGACGCCGACCCGAGCGACCCCCGCATCAGCGGGCAGGACCTCGCCTCGTTCCTCGCCAGCCAGTACGCCGATGCCGGCTGGTCGCACACGGACCACTACGGCTGGATCGGCGGCCTGCTCCTCGAGCTCGGCGTCACGTCCCTCGACGAGCTGGCCGGACTGCTCACCTCCGTCGACGCCGACGCGATCATCCGGCACATGGGCTACCGCTACCCGGCTGGCGCCGTGCGGAGGCTCGACGACGCCCTGCTCGCGATCTTCGGCCAGCGGTACGTCGAGCTGAAGGGCAACGCGCACCGCGTGGAGAAACTGAGTGAACGCCTGGAGAAGCTGAACTCGCCCGACGCCTGATTCGACTGCCTTACTAGGGTTGGGTCATGCCGCGCCCACTCTGGACGACCCTCACGCCCATCCTCGCGGCGGCGCTGCTCGCTGTGACCTGGGGGCGACACCCGGGTTCGATCGTGCTCGGCCTCGTCGCGGTGGTGCTGATCGGCGCCGTGCTGGCAGCGGTCCACCACGCCGAGGTGGTCGCGCACCGGGTCGGTGAGCCGCTCGGGTCGCTGGTGCTGGCGGTGGCGGTCACCGTCATCGAGGTGGCACTGATCGTGACCCTGATGATCACCGCTGACAAGGACACCTCCGGGCTCGCCCGCGACACCGTCTTCGCGGCCGTGATGATCAGCATCAACGGCATCGTCGGCCTGTCCCTGCTCGTCAGCGCGCTCAAGCACCACCTGGCGGTGTTCAACCCCGAGGGCACCGGCTCGATGCTGGCCACGGTGATCACGCTGGCCACGGTCTGCCTGGTGCTGCCAGCCTTCACCACGTCGGAGCCCGGCCCCATCTACACCGGGCCGCAGCTCGCCTTCGCGGCCATCGCGTCGATCGTGCTCTACGGCCTGTTCGTCTTCACCCAGACGATCCGCCACCGCGACTTCTTCCTCCCCGTCGACAGGGACGGCGAGAACCTCAAGCCGACCGACCATGCCGACCTCGACAACGACGGCCACGCCGACCCACCCGACAACAGGACCTCCGCGTGGAGCGCGGGTCTGCTCGTCGTCTCGCTGGTCGCCGTGGTCGGGCTGGCGAAGATCATCTCCCCGGCCATCGAGGACGGGGTCGAGGCACTCGGCTTCCCCAACGCCGTCGTCGGTGTCGTGATCGCGCTCCTGGTGCTGCTGCCGGAGTCCATCGCCGCCGTGCGGGCCGCCGCCCGCGAGAAGGTGCAGGTCAGCCTCAACCTCGCGATGGGCTCGGCCATGGCCTCGATCGGACTGACCATCCCGACCATCGCGATTGCCTCGATCTGGCTGGACGGCCCGCTCCGCCTCGGCCTCGACAACGTGCAGATCGTGTTGTTGTTCATGACCGTGGTCGTGGGCATCCTGACGGTGGTCCCGGGTCGGGCGAAGCCCCTGCAGGGCGGCGTACACCTCGTGCTGCTGGCCTCCTTCATCTTCTTGACCATCGCCCCGTAGATCCCCGCGCCACAAACCCGAGAGAACCCACATGACCGAACCGGCACAGCCGAAACGCCGCCGCCACCTGATGGATCCCAACGCACCGCGCCCGGTGCGCGACCACGCGGCCGAGAACAAGAACCTCAGCCGGGTGCAGCGATGGGTGATGTCGGCGCTCGCTGTGACCACGATCTTCCACCTCGTGATGGGGCTGATCATCGCGGCGCTGTTCCTCGACGACCCGCGCCCCGGAGCCCGGGTCGGCCTGTGCCTGATCGCGGGCGCGTTCGGCGTGATCGCGGTGGCCGTGGCAATGCTGATCCACGGCCACAAGCCACTCACCCCGTGGCTGCTCGTCGGCCTGGTCCCCTCGGCCATCGGGATCGGGCTGATCTACCGCTGACATGCGAATCGGCCCGCCGCACGAGGCGACGGGCCGATCTGTCGAGCGAGGTCACGAGGTCAGCTGTTGTCCTTGACCTTGCCGAACCACTTCTCGTAGATCTCTTCGTAGCGGCCGCTCTCCTGGAGATCGGCGAGGACCTGGTTGACGACGCGCAGCAAGTCGACGTTGCCGTCCTTCTTGACGGCCATGCCGTACTGCTCACCGGTGTCGAACTCCGCCACGACCTGGAAGTTCGGGTGCCGTTCGATCGCGCCCTTGACGATGTTGTTGTCGTAGATTCCGGCATCGACGGTGCCACCGCTGAGCGCCGAGTCGACGTCCTCGACGTTCTTGTACTTCACGACCTGCGTGTTGGTCGGCGCGTGGTCCTCGGCATAGGTCTCACCCGTCGTGCCAGCTTGTACGGCGACATTTCCACCCGCGAGGTCCGTGAGCGAGTTGATCCCGCTGCCCTTCTGCACCACCATCACCTGCGCGGCGTTGAAGTACGGGCTGGAGAAGTCGACCACCCGGGCCCGGTCACCATCGATCGAGACCGCAGCGACTCCGAGATCACAGAAGTTGGCGTTGAGCAGCTTGCCCGACTCGATGTCCTCGAAGTCCTCGTTGACGTAGCTCACGTCGACGCCCAGCTCGTCGGCCACCTCGCTGACGAGGTCGATGTCGAAGCCGACCACCTCGCCGTCCTGCTCGAACTCGAACGGCTCATAGGGGTAGGACGTGCACACGGTCAGCGTGCTCTCCCGGATCAGGCTCGGGTCGGGAGCGGTGCTCGCGGTCGAGCCCTCGGCGGAGCTGCACGCGGCCAGCGCGAGGATCGCCATCGAAGCGATGGCGACCCGCGCCACCGCCGTACGAGAAGTGCGCATCAGCTGGCACCTGCCAGCGTCCGGGTGAGGTGCTCGAGGGCGTACTCCGTGACGCGGATGAGCGCGGCCTTGGCGGAGTCGCGGTCCCGGGCGTCGATCGAGATGATCGGCACCTCGGGGGGCAGCGCGAGGGCAGCCTTCACCTGGTCGAGGGTGTACTGCTCCTTGCCCTGGAACTGGTTGACCGCCACGATGAACGGCAGTCCCTTGGCCTCGAAGTAGTCCAACGGCGAGAAGGACTCGTCAAGACGCTCCGTGTCGACGATGACGATGGCACCGATCGCGCCGAGGCACAGGTCGTCCCACATGAACCAGAACCGGCGCTGACCGGGCGTGCCGAAGAGGTAGAGGATCAGGTCCTCGCCCAGCGTCAGGCGGCCGAAGTCCATGGCGACGGTCGTGGTCGCCTTGGAGGGCACTGCGTCCAGGTTGTCGACGCCCTCGGACTCGTTGGTGACGAGCGCCTCGGTGCGCAGCGGCTGGATCTCCGAGACGGCGCCGACCAGGGTTGTCTTGCCGACGCCAAATCCGCCGGCGATGACGATCTTGGTCGACGCAGCCTTACGCGGGGGGCTAGTAGGTGCGGAGTCCACGGAGGGTCCTTTCGATGAGCTCTATCCGCTCGTCCTTGGACGAGTTCTCGGTGATGGTTGCTTGTACGCGGATGTAGCCGTGCTCAACGAGGTCGCTGAGCAGGACGCGTACGACGCCGATGGGCATCTTGACGAGGGCCGCGCATTCGGCGACGGAGCGACGGTCACACACCTCGAGCACCGCGAGCGCGGCAGCGCTCACAGACGTGCCGTCGTCCCCGGGCTCGAGCCGCAGGGTCGCCTCCATGGGCAGGTCCACGGTCGCGTGGGTCCGCCCTGAGGTGATGGTGTACGGCCGGACGAAGCGGGGTCTGCTGACCGCTTCCTCCTCGCCGTCTGACTCAACTGCCACGACCGGTCACGCCTCAGTTCGACGAACTGACGCGGGCCTCGGCCTGGACGGTCTGGCCGACGCGCTCGACGAGCAGCGCCATCTCGTAGCCGACCTGGCCAATGTCGGCGTCCTCTTCGGTCAGGACCGTGAGGTTGGAGCCGTCGCCGACGCTCATGAGCATGAGGTAGCCGTGCTCCATCTCCACGACGGTCTGGAGCACAGCCCCGCCGTCGAAGAGGCGGGCGGCACCCACTGCCAGGCTGGCGAGGCCGGATGAGACGGCCGCCACCTGCTCGGCGCGCTCGCCGGGGATGCTCTGGCTCTCCGCCATCAGGAGGCCGTCGGCCGACACCAGGATTGCGTGCGCGGCGTCGGTCACCTCCTCGACGAAGCGAGACACCAGCCAGTTGAGGTTGTTGTCGGTGGCGGAGATGCCTTGGGACTCGGTCATTTCTCTTCTACTTTCTTACTGGTCGTCGGCAGACACGGAGGCAGTGCGTCCACGGCGGACACCGGCCTTGTGTGCGGATAGGCGGGCTCGGATGGCTTCGGGGTCTCGGCCGGCTGCCCCCACGGGCTTGGTGACGCTGCCGGGCACGAGGCGTGCACCCGGGCGGCGTACCGGGAGTCCGGAATCGTTGGTTGCTTCGTCGTGAGTCTCCGCGACCGTGTCGGCTCGGGCCCAACCGGCCTCCACCTCGGTGGAGGTCCAGGCCCGATCCTCCTCGTCGGTGCTGAGCCACGACGACTTGGCTGAACCGTTGAGCGCGGGCTCCTCGACGTGGTCGGGGGACGGAGCTGGCTGCTCCGGTTCCGGTTCGGCAATTGCCTCCGAGTAGGTGGGTGCGGTCTCGGTGTCGAAGACCGACTCGGAGAACAGGTGGGCGGCGGGCGCCTCGGTGGTGGTCTCGACCCACGACTCCTCGGCTGCCTCGACGGGAGCCTCGACCGCCGCGGCGACCTCGTCCTCCTCGAGGGGCAGCGGGTCGGTGAGCGGGTCACCGAGCGCACCGCGATCACGCGACGGCATCTGCAGGATCGCAGCGTGGTCGACGTCCTCGTAGTCAGGGATCGGCAGGCGGCCGCGCTGCGGGCGGATCTTGGCCATCAGCGCCGCGATGTGCGACTCGGGGGTCGTCTCGGGCTCGGGCTCGACCTCGACCACGACGGCCTCGGGTGCCGGCTCGACGATCTCGTCCTCGACGGGCTCCTCGACAGCGACCGGCTCCTCGGGGACCTCGACGGGCTCCTCGGCTGCCGCCGGCTCGTCGGCGATCTCGTCCTCGACGGGCTCCTCGGCTGCAATCGGCTCCTCAAGGAAGTCCTCGTAGATCGACTCGTCGACCACGCTCTCGTCGACGATCGTCTCGTCCACGACGGCCTCGTCGGCCTCGTCGACGTCGTCCTTGGGCAGGTCGGGTACGGCGACGACGGCCGGCGCAGCGGTGAGATCCCGCTTCGAACGCAAAGCCATGCCACCGGTGGCCCGCTTGATCTCGCGGGGCTCCTCCGGCTCGGCCGTCTCGTCGCCGGTCGACACCTGGAGTCCGGCAGCGGTGAGGTGCGACAGCGTCGCGCCCCGCTCACGGGTCGGCAGGCCCAGGCTCGGAGCAAGGTGCGAGTCGCCGAGGCCGAGCGGGTCGGAGGCGTCGACCTCAGGGTCGGCCGAACCGCGCACCGGCAACGGCGTCGGCGCGGTCAGCTCGGTGTCGTCGTCGGAGTCGTCGGACTCCTCGACAAGATCGACCGACGGGCCCTCGGTCTCGATGGCGGCGTCCTCGAGCTGCGTCTCCTCGACGACCTCCTCGGGCACCTCCTCCTCCACCGGGACCGGCTCGATGTGTGCGCGCGAGGGCAGGATCGCGTTGGGGACCAGGACGTAGGCGGTGGTGCCGTCGCCCGCGTTGGCCTTCAGGGTCACGCTGACGCCGTGTCGCTGCGCCAGCCGGCTGACCACGAACAGACCCATGCGGCGAGCGGTGTCGGGGGTGACCTCGACGCCCGTGCGCAGGTTCTCGTTGATCTGCTTGAGCTCCTCGACCGGGATGCCCAGGCCGGCGTCGGAGACGCTGATGGTGACGCCGTTGTCGGTGTCGATGGCATCCAGCACGACGCTGGTGTGCGGCGAGGAGTAGGACAACGAGTTGTCGACGATCTCGGTGACCATGTGCACGAGGTCGCCGGCTGCGGCCTCGTTGACCAGGACCGGGAGGTCGGAGTCGATCCGCACCCGCTGGTAGTCGGTCACACCAGCGGTCGCGGCCTGCAGGGTCTCGCCGATGGAGACGGACTCCCAACCGGCCGAGCGCGTGGGCGCGTCGGCAAGGATGAGCAGCGAGTCCGCCGTACGGCGCATGCGAGCCGCGAGGTGGTCGAGGCGGAAGAGGCTCTCGAGCCGCTTCGGGTCCTCTTCGTCACTCTCCAGTGCCTCGATGAGGTTGAGCTGCTGGTTGATCAGCGTGGTGTTGCGTCGCGAGAGCGTCACGAACATCTCGCCGACCTGGGTACGCAGCTTGGCCTCGCCGGAGGCCAGGGTCACGGCCTGCTGGTGGAGGTCGTCGACCGCCCGGGCGAGCTGCCCGACCTCCTCGTGCGTGGTCACGTCGATGCGCGTGATCGGGCCCGGCTCCGAACCGGACCGGATCCGGGCGACCGCGTCCGGCAGGTCCTGCTGGGCCACCTTGAGCGCGCCCTCGCGCACCCGGCGGATCGGGTTGACGAGCGTGCGGGAGATCAGGAACGCGAGTGCGATGGCCGCGGCCAGAGCGACCAGGGTGAGCAGCGCGTTGAGCAGCGCGCTGCTCTGCGCGGTGGATGCGTTGTCGGTGAGCTGCTTCTTGACCGCGTCGAGGAGCGACGTCTGGATCGTGTCGTACTCGTCGTAGGCATCGTCGCCACCCAGGCTGGCGACACCGGTGCCTGCCTCCCTGGCGCGCCCACCGTTGTTGATGCGCAGGGTCTGGATGGATGCGTCGGGGACACCGCGCTGGCCGGCCAGGCGGTCGAGGGCCACGCTCTCGGCGCCGAGCTCGGCGAAGAGAGAAACCTCGACGCTGCGACCCGTGCGATCGCTCGCGGCCAGCGCCTGCTGCTGCGCGAGCGAGAACCGGCCGCTGAGCGTCTGGGAGAGGAGCTCGAGGCGAGGCTCGGGAGTGAGCTGCTCGTTGATGATCGCGGTGATGAGCTTGGTGACACCCGACTGCATCTGCCTCAGCTGGGCGATCCAGGTGCCGGGGCTGACCGGGCCGGTCGCCTCCTCGCGCAGGGCCCGGCTGAGGTCGAGGATGACGTCGACCTGCTGGCGCTGCTCGAACGTGAGGTTGGCTGTGTCGCGCGTCTTCTCCAGCTCCGCCGCGGCGGCCCTGATCTCGACCAGCGCGTCGTCGAGCTCGGCCTGGCTGCTGCCGACGGAGGACTGGGCAGCGACCATGCCCTTCTCGCCTGCTACGAGGTAGCCGATCGCCGGTTCGAGCACGTCGACCTGGTCCGCACTCGCGGATGAGTTCCTCGACACCTCGAGGTCGTTGGTGACGCGGAGACCACCGAAGGCGGCTGCCAGCAGCAGCGGGACGGCCAGTGCGAGCGCAACCTTGCGCCGCAGTGGCCAGCCAGAGACGGCGAGTCGGGAGTCGCGTCCCTTGGACGGGCTCTGGTCGCTCATGTGAACCCCATGACTTTCATCTTCGCGCCGCCCGTGGACGGTTGCCCCGCACAGGGCAAACTCAAGATAGAGAACAGGGGGCGTCCGCGTGGCGGAATTGAAGAACTAGCCCATCTTGATTGTCTAGACAGCCTATGGGACGAGCCCGTGTGCGGACCAGCACTTCGATCGGCGGCGCGGCGCTTGACCATGGCTCAGGTCAAGGACCAGATTCCGGGTGCGCCCTTGCTCATCACACCGTCCTTGATCATCGTCTGCCGGGCCCGCCGGGCGGCATAGCGCCACCGCAGCTCGCCCTCGGGCGTGAGCTGTCGGTCGCCGTCGAGCAGCTCGTCGGCCAGCCGCGACTCGAGCGCGGTGAAGACGTCGTCGGTGTCGAGCTCGCCGCCGGCCGCCTCGAGCACGCCGATGATGTGGGGCGCGAAGTCCTCGGGCGGAGTCCACTTCCGCGGGGCCCGACGCGTTGGTACGGCGGGTGCCGACGCCTTCGCAGCGCGTGGCGCGCTCGCACGCGGCGCCCGGACGGGGGCCGGGGGCGGCGGGGGTGCCGGGGGCATCCCGTGCACGCACGTCGACTTGGGCAGGTCACACAGGTCGCAGTAGTCGTCTGACATCGGGGCCAACGCTAACCCACACGCCACACCCGCTGGTGAACCACCGAGGCAGACTCGGGGCATGACCGCCACGACAACCGCTCCGAGATCGCGCGACTGGCTGACCCTGCTGCCGTTCCTGCTCGCCGTGACCACCGTCGCTGTCAACTGACCTCATGCCCGGCGCGGGCGGAACTCGATCACGTTCGCCGGCCTGGGGCGCGGCTTGCCCCTCGGCCCGGTGGCGACCTGCGCGCAGGCAGGCAGGCTGGAGGCGCCTCCGACCCGATTGGCGGTCACCTCGGCGACGTACACCCGACCGCCCCTCCCCGTGCCCGCGACGACACCGTCGAGGACGTGGTCGCAGGTGAACCCGGGGAAGCGACGGTGCCCGGCGACCTTGGCGCCCGGCCTGAGGAGGTGGTCGACGACGAAGCGCAGCGACGCCGTCAGGTGCTCGGCCCGCTCGGTCCCGTTCCAGATCAGGCAGCACCCGGACTCGCACGGCTCCCAGGCGAGATGGGCGAACGGCACGCTGCTGTCGCCGCGTCCCGTCGGCGTCCCCCGCAGCGTCGAGCTCGAACCTGCGAGCTCGACCAGGTGGTCGCGCTCCGCCTCGTTGAGCGGCGGTCGCACCTCGATGCGGCCGAGGAACATCGTGTCGTCCACGGGACCTCCTCTGGTCCCTGTGGTCCTTCCCGGTGGCGGTGCCCGTCGAAACGGGGCATTCCACGCCTGTGGAGAACGGTCAGGGCTCGAGCCCGTCTGGACTGATCACCTCGGCGACCCCTTCCCAGACCCCCGTCGCTACGGCAGGCTCCCGGACATGAACCGTCATCTCGGGACGGGGCGTTCGCTCGCGCTCGCCCTCATCAGCACATTCCTCGTCGTCCTCGCCCCGGTCGCGCCACCCGCGCAGGCCGCGACCCCGATCACCGTCACCCAGGCGATCGGCCAGCAGACCGGCTCGTCGCAGACCGTGCGCGGCTACGTCGTCGGCCAGCCGACCGCGACCAACACGGTCGTGAAGTCCGCGTTCCCCAACGACTACGCCCTCGCGATCGCCGACTCGGCCAGCCAGTCGAGCACGACCCAGATGCTCTACGTGCAGATCCCGTCGGCGTACCGCAGCGCCTGGGGCCTGAAGACCAACCCCAGCCTCATGGGCAAGCAGATCGACGTGACGGGTGCGTTGTCGGCGTACTTCTCGCACCCCGGCATGACGAACACGAGCGCGTTCGCGCTCGCGAGTGGCGGGCCGACCGAACCGCCACCTGGTGGCACGAGTCCGTGGGACACGACCTATTACGCGCCCGCCATCGGCAAGACGGGTACGGCGCTGCGCACCTCGCTGCACGACATCATCGACGGCAACACGACGCTGTCCTACGACCAGGTGTGGACCGCCCTCAAGGACACCGACCAGGACCCGAACAACACCGCGAACGTCATCGAGCTCTACACCGGTCGCTCGATCTCCAAGAGCAACAACGGCGGCAGCACTGGCCAGTGGAACCGCGAGCACGTCTGGGCACAGAGCCGCGGCGGGTTCACCACCAGCGCCGGCCCCGGCACCGACCTGCACCACCTCCGACCGGAGGACGTGACCGTCAACTCCACCCGCCGTAACAAGGACTTCGACATCGGCGGCTCCGCGGTGTCGGGCTGCACCGACTGCTGGACCGACGCGGACTCGTTCGAGCCGCGCGACGCGGTCAAGGGCGACGTGGCGCGGATGCTGCTCTACATGGCGATCCGCTACGAGGGTGGCGACGGCTTCAACAACCTCGAGATGAGCAGCACCGTCGGCTCGTCCTCGACCCTCATCGGCGACCTCGAGGTCCTGATGCAGTGGAACACCGAGGACCCGGTGTCGACGTTCGAGATGCGTCGCAACGACCGCATCCACTCGACCTGGCAGGGCAACCGCAACCCGTTCATCGACCACCCGGAGTGGGCGGACGCGATCTGGTGACGCAGGTCAGGTCGTTGCCGGGAGCACGTGAGCATCGGACCCCGGATACACGAGCCCCTCATGTCCGTCGCTCCACCTGACGACGTACGGCGGAGCGCCGTCCTCACCACGGACCTCGACGATCTCGCCGTGCCGGGACGGTGCGTCGACCTTGTTGCTCTCAGCCACCAGGCTGTCGCCCACTCGAGCGTGCATGACTCCACCATGCGCCTCTTCGCGGTCGACGACAAGTGCCCTCGTGGGTAGATCCACCCACACCGGCGGCTCGGCCTGCCGTTCCCCGCCGAGCGCTGAACGTTCCCGGGCAAGGACGCGGTCGGCGACTGATCGGCGGCCTCGAGGTCCTGATGCAAAAGAACACCGAGGACGACGTTCGAGATGCGCCGCACCGACCGCATCCACTCGACGTGACAGGGCAACCGCAACCCGTTCACCGACCACCGGGAGTGCGCAGACGCGATCTGGAACTGAGCCCAGGGCTACTCACACGCGATGCCGTCTCCCTCGCTGTCCAGGCCATACGGGTCGCTGCCGGTCACGTAGATCGGTCCGTTGGCATACATCGGACCGTCACCGGACCCCCCAGCGCAGTCGTAGTCGGGCGCAGGGGCGAGACACGGCTTGTAGCCAGTCGTGCAGTTGCTCACGACCGGAGCAAGCGGCTTGACCAGGTTGCTCACCACGACTTCGACGACCGAGCCAGGTGCCGCACCTTGCTCTCCGCCCGGCGACTGGCCGAGCACAATGTTGTCACCGCCTGAGCTGACGACCTTCTGAACCACCCGGACCTTGAAGCCGGCCTGTCGCAGCACGTCTTGGCCGGCAACGGCTCCTTGACCCACGATGCCCGGCACCTTCGGCATGGGAGCCGCCACCACGAGCGTCACGATCGTTCCCGCCGCCAGGGCAGCCCCCGCCTTCGAGCTCTGCTTCAGCACTTCCCC
>JBDSPC010000054.1:0-19118 GCA_039914485.1 Nocardioides sp. | reverse complement strand
GGGATCCAGCCCCATCACCACTTCGGGAACGCTCAGGACCAGCGAGGACTGGTGGCCCTCTCCATCGATGCCGTGGACCTCGCCCACGAAGCAGCCGTTGAAGTCGTGGTGATCGTCGGCGACCTGGCCTCGCTGCACCCCCTCATCGTTCGGCTCAACGGATCGGGCATCGAAGTGATCGCGTTCGGCACCACGCCGACTCCGGGGGACGTGCGAGAGCTCTGCCACGAGTTCGTGGACCTCTCGGGGGACCCCGGCGACGACAACGAGGGCCGGCACCGCGCCTGACGCTCAGCCCTCGATGAAGGCGGCGAACTTCTCGAGCGCCGGACCCGTGTGGGCAGCAAGCCGCGACCGCGCATCGTCGAGCGCAGCGGACGCCGGGGTCCCCGGCGGGACCCGCGACGGATTCAGCGCGACCCCGTCCGCCCACTCCTTGATGTCCGCCTCCGCACCGAACGACTGGGCGGCCCGCGTGCCGAGGAGGTTCATCCCGGCCCACTGCTGAAGCGAGTTGCCGAACTGCGACGGCGGGCAGAGACGGTTCTTCTCGTCGTCATCGGTGCGGGTGGCCTCGACGTACCCGGCCAAGGCGGCGCTGAAGCACGGGAAGCCCGCCCTGATCGGCTGCAGCGCGATGTCGGACGGGCGCCACAGGGGCAGGAGCGGCGGGTTCTTCAGTCCGTCGGCCGCGCAGTGCACGACGAGCGCGTCATCAGCGACGCCGACGACACCGGAATCCAGGCTGAGCTTGCCCCGCGAGACGGAGTTGAGGTGGCCGCGGCGGACGACGTCCCCGACCGTCCGCAGCTGCTCGAGCTCCCAGGTCCCGAGCGTCGGCGCCTTCGCCATCGTCGGCGTGACAGAGCGGTCGATGCGCAGCATCGCGCCGCGTTCCTCGAGTCGCAGGAACACCTCGTCGAGAGTCGCCGACTCGGCCGTCGACTGCATGATGTCGGCGACCAGGCCGAGGTAGACCGCGGGATCGGGCTGGACGAGCGCGCGGTTCAGCATCCACGGGTCGCGGGGTCGCACCCAGCAGATCGCGTCGGGGTCGACGCCGCGCGCGAGCAGCCAGATGGTCGCGTCGGTCGCGGTCTTGCCGGAGCCGACGACGACGTACTGACTCGGCGCCTCCTCCAACCGAGGGAGCCGATCGACCGGAACGACGCGCGCCCCATCGACGACATCGAAGGGCGGCGCCTGTTCGGCGGGGATGGTCGGTGCGAGGTAGTGGGCGTTGACGATTCGGCACGTCTCGGGCACCTGGAAGGTTGACCCCGAGATGCGCGAGGTGATCCTCCGGTCGCCGTCGAAGTCGCTGGCGGGGATGAACTCGACCCGGCCGGTCTCTCGCAGACGCTTGAGCGCCTGCACGTAGTAGGCCGTGATCTCCGGCTGCGTCGCACGCTCCTGGAGCCCGGCCTCGGGTCCGCTCACCTGCAGCTTGCCGCCGCCGAGCATCGTCGAGGCGACGCCGTAGAAGCAGGAGGACTGGTGCAGCTGGACGAAGGGATAGGCCTCGAGCCAGTGCCCGCCGACGCCGTGCCGCCGATCGACCATCACCACGCGCGCATCGGAGTGGTCGATCAGCGCGTCGGTGAAGGCCATCCCGATCGCGCCCGCCCCCACGACGAGGTAGTCGGCATCGAGGGTGCGGGTCATGGGACCACCGTGGCACTCGCCGGGTGCCGCGTCCACGCCCCGTTCGGGTAGGTCGGCGTACGGTTCCCGCGTGACCTCGGACGTGCTCCTCGTCGGCTGCGGCGACCTCGGGTCGGCCGTGGGTCTCCGCCTCGCCGAGCGCGGCCATGACGTGCTCGCGCTCAGACGCAACGCCGCCAAGGTGCCGCCCCCACTCACGGGTCTCTCCGTCGACCTCACGCGCGAGACGCCCGTCCTGGCAGACGTGGACGCGCGCTTCGTCGTGGTCGCCCTGACCGCGCGGCCGCGGACGGAGGAGGCCTATCTGTCGACGTACGTCGATGGCATGCGTCGCGCCCTCGATGCCCTCGCCGCAACGGGAGCGATCCCCGAGCGAGCCGTCCTCGTCTCCTCGACCGCGGTCCACGCCAGCTTCCCGCGACCCGAGATCGATGACGAGACGGCACCCCCATGGCCGAACGACGGACCCGGCCGGATGCTGCTGGCCGCCGAGGATCTCTTCCACGACCGCCTGCCACACGGCACCGTCCTGCGGCTCTCCGGTCTGTACGGCGGCGCCAGCACCAGACTCCTCGACCAGGTGCGCGACGGACGGATCATGGACCCGCACCGCTGGACCAACCGGATCCACCGCGAGGACGCGACCGAGGCCGTCATCCGCCTGCTGACGATGCCGGAGCCGCCCGACAACCTCTATCTCGGCACGGACGACGAACCCGCCCAGCTGGGCGACGTGGCGGCCCACATCGCCGGGCGAATCGATGCCCCCGCACCACCACGAGCCGACCCCGAGCAGGGCCACGGCAAGCGACTCTCGAACGCCCGCCTTAGAGCGACCGGCTGGATGCCGAGCCGCCCCAGCTATCGCGAAGGGTATGCGGGACTCGGCTAGTGCGCCGACGGCAACCGGGCCGTGACGGACGTGCCGTGGCCGAGTGAGGACTCCACGTCGAGGCGGCCACCATGTCGGCGCACGATCCGGTCGACGATGACCAGGCCCAGCCCGCTGCCCGGCCGCGTGAGCGCCTCGGGGTTGTTGGAGCGGAAGAACTCCTTGAAGAGGTGGAGCTGGTCCTCGTCAGAGATCCCGAGCCCCTGGTCGACCACCGTGAACACCACCTCATCCTCGCCCTGCGCCAGCAGGACGGAAACGGACGCGCCGTCGTGGGAGTACTTCACGGCGTTGCTCAGCAGGTTGGCGAGCACCCGGTGCAGCTCGTCCGGGAGCCCCGGAACGACGAAAGCACCCGCGGACGCGGCGGTCGAGATCGTGATCGTGATCGACCTCGCGTCGGCGGCGTGGGCGCACTCGTCGACGACGGCCGCGACAACGCTGCGGAGGTCCACCGGGACCGGGTCGAAGGTGGCATCCGGGTCGGAGGCGTGGGCCGTGGCGAGCAAGCCCTCGATGACGCCCTCGAGACGTCCGGCTCCGCGGATCGCGGCCTCGACCGATCTGCGCACGTCGCCGGAGAGCTCCTCCTCCTCCTCGATCAGCTCGAGGTGACCCGAGACCGAGGCGAGCGGGTTGCGCAGCTCATGGGCGACGGTGTTCATCAGATCCGTCCGATAGCGGTCCAGCTCGCGGAGGCGGTCGACCAGCGCCCGCTCCTGCTCCAGCTGCCTCGCGTTCGCGATCGCCCGGCCGAGGTCGTGGCCGATATCGAGCGCGGCGTCGTGCTCCATCTCGGTCCATGGCGTGGTGTCCGACAGCCGTGCGAGAACCAGGTAGCCCAGGCACTCGGTGCCGGTGCCCAGGGGGACGAACAGTGCCGAGGTGATCTGGACACTCTCCAGGAAGTCGAGCGCAAGCGTCGCGTCCTCGGCCATCAGACCCGGGTGCAGGACGTGCTGGCGCGAGAGGTGCGCGACCCGCTGGTCCTTCCAGTAGAGGTGGGCCAGCCGAACCGCGAGCTCGTCCAGCTCCGCGAACATCGGCAGGTCGTAGCCGACGTGGGACCACCACACGGTCGACGCACCTCCCCGCGAGTCGAACGCGGAGAGCCACATCCCGGCCGCATTGAAGCAGTCGGCGATGGCAATCCTGCTGGCCTCGACCACCTTGTCCAGCGAGTCCTCGCCGAGCGCCTGGCGCACGATCGCGCGGGTCTCGATGGAAAGCCGGACCCGGGCCTGGAGCTCCTCGCGCTCGAGCGCGAGCAGGACCTGCGTGCGGGCGACGCCGGCATAGCTGATCAGGGCAGCGCGCTGGATCGGGCCGGGCCGGCAGCCATCGACGGGGGAGTCCACAGTGAGCAGCCCACGAATGACCCCCTCATCGTCCAGCAGTGGAGCCATCAGGAGGTCGATCGGGTGCCACGCGTCAGGCACGTCCCTGACCTCGGTTGCGGAGAGGTGGCTGTACTCGAGCACCTCGGGTCCGACTCGCTCGTGCGGGACGAACCTCAGGACCCCCCAGTGGTCGGCATTGGCGAGCTCCGCGTCGAGCACCTCGACCGGCAGCGAAGTCCCGATCATCTCGGCGGTCCCCGGCCCAGCCGTGGCGACGACCTCCAGACCGTTGCCGCGCCGCACCCTGATGGCGGCCTCGCCGAAGCCGCCGAGCGCGGCAGCGCCTTCGGCCAGCACCTGGAGCGACGCCCGGGTGTGGGCATCCGACCAGGTGGTGGAGGGCGCCTCGCGCTCCTCAGCAGGTAGTTCCACAGCATTCCCCTTGCCACGGCGAACACCCGAGTTCCCGCACGTTGGCACCACCTCATCACAGGTTGGCGTGTGACGCAGCCGAGCGACACGATCTGGCCGGCCGATCGCAGTACACGTGAGGCACCGCCCACTAGAATCTGTGTGTGAACGACGCCCACGTCCTTGCGTACTACGCAGACGACCCCACGCGGAGCTATCAGCTGATCCAGTGGCTGGAGGTCCTCGAGGTCCTGCACGCGCAGCAGCCCGTGGGAATCGTCGTGCGCGACGCGGACGTCGAGACATTGCTCCGGGAGCGGACGAGCCTCCCGATCTTCCGGGCGCCGACCTTCTCCGACCTGACCGAGCTGTATGCCGAGCTCGACGCGCAGGTCGTCCTCTACTGCAACAACTCTCCGCTCAACTTCCAGTCGCTCGTGTCCTCGTCGATGCTCCACGTGCACATCAACCACGGCGAGAGCGACAAGCAGTCCATGGCGAGCAACAACGCCAAGGCCTACGACCGTGTCTTCGTCGCCGGCGAGGCCGCCGTGCAGCGCCACGTCGACGGGCTGCTGGAGTTCAACACCGATCGCCTGGTCCGGATCGGTCGCCCGCAGCTGGACCTGCGTCCCGCCGCGCTCATCGCGCCGACCACTCGCCGTACGGTCCTCTATGCCCCCACGTGGGAGGGCGACGCCGACTACAACGACTACACGTCCGTCGACACCATCGGTCCTGAGGTCGTACGCCGCATCCTGGCCGTCCCCGGGGTGCGCGTCGTCTACAAGCCGCACCCCAAGGTGACCACGAGCCTCGCGCCCGCGATCCAGGCCGGCCACCTCGCGATCCTGTCGCTGATCGACGAGGCCGACACCCGCGAGCCGGACGCCGGCCACACGACCGTGCTGACCGGCAACATCCTCGCGGTCATGCCCGACTGCGACGCGATGGTCACCGATGTGTCGTCGGTGGGCCTCGACTGGCTCTACCTCTGCACCGACAAGCCGATCCTGATCACCGACCGCCACCAGGACCCGGCCCGCTTCCGCGACGAGGTGCCGGTCAGTCACTGCGCCGACATCATCGACGAGACCAACGTGTCCGGCCTCAGCTCCCTGCTGGAAGCCCGCCTCGACCACGACGAGCACTACTTCGCCCGGCTGGCGATGCGGCACTTCTACTTCGACGACATCCAGGTCGGCGACAGCACGACCCGCTTCCTCGAGGCGGTCGCCGAGCTCGCGCGCCTGCGCGACCGGCTGCTCCACGCGAAGCTGCGCGGCGACGCCATCACCGCCTGATCGATCCCGAGGTTTGGGGGAATCACGCCTGCATTCGGCCCTTCCGGGCCATGGTCGGGTCATGCTCGCCCGGTGATGTCGACGCAAGTCCCGGCCGCCTTCGCGACGGCGACCACCACGAGGCGACCACCCGCCGCGTGGCCACCACTGGCGCTCGCGGTGGTGTGCGCTGCGGCGTACGCGATCTTCTTCGTGATGCCGTACTACGTGAACGACCTCGACAAGCTTCCGCTGGCGGAGGTCGCGGGTGGGATGCACGACCCGAAGGACCTGTGGCCCCGCAACGGGTCCGGCCTCGCCTTCGTGTTCACCTTCGGCGGGCTGCTCACCCTCGCCCTCGCGCCGTTCGGGACCATCATCGCCGTGGGATGGGCCGCGATCAACGTCGCTCTCGGCCGTCCCTCCCGCGACGGGTTGACGGTCGCGATCTCGGCGCTGGCCGCTGCGATCGGGATCGTCACGCTGGTCTGGCTCGCGTCGCCGTTCGCATCGGCGCTGTTCACGTGGTGGCTGGACTAGCCGTCCGCGCCGCGCGGGTCTCCGCCAGCAGGTCGAGCTGCGCTTCGTTGAACGGCTCCAGCACGCAGAACTCGTTGCCCTCGGGGACCCCGTCCTGCAGCGAGTGCTCCGGAGGTTCGAGGATGACCTCGTCCGCCTTCTCATACGTACGGCGCCAGCCCAGCGCGGCT
This sequence comes from Nocardioides sp., assembly GCA_039914485.1. Lineage (GTDB taxonomy): Bacteria > Actinomycetota > Actinomycetes > Propionibacteriales > Nocardioidaceae > Nocardioides. Next base: position 12,817 of record JBDSPC010000054.1, on the reverse strand, counting down.
TCCCAGAACGCCGCCAGCGCGGACGGGTCGTGACAGTCGACGATCACGGACTGGATCGTGAGGGCCATGGCGTTGATCCTGCCCGAAAGTCAGGCGGTCAACATCACGTCCAGCACGCGGCGTACGACCGGAGAGGCGGACTCGCGGGACCAGACCGCATAGAGCTCGACCGGCCGTTCGGGGTCGGCGTCGAGGGCGGTGTCGCCACCACCGTGGACCAACTCCTTGAAGACGACGCCATCGACTCCCCACGACATGGCGGAGGCGGGAGCCAATGCCAAACCCCGGTCGGCGGCCACGAGCAGCATCGCGCTGAGGACCTGGTGGACGCGCTGCTCGATCCGCGGGTGGGACGTGTCCGGAGGATGTCAGTTGACCGGGGTGACCAGCTCGCCCTTCGCCAGGAACGCGGCGACGTTGTCGAGCACCAGGGTCGCCATCGCCTCGCGCGTCTGGACGGTCGCACTGCCGACGTGCGGGAGCAGGACGACGTCGTCCCGGCCGAGCAGGGCAGCGGGCACGTTCGGCTCGTCGTCGAAGACGTCGAGCCCGGCGCCGGCCAGGCGACCTTCCTCCAGCGCCTGCACCAGCGCGCCCTCGTCCACGACCGAGCCGCGGGCGACGTTGACGAGGTATCCGTCCGGACCGAGGGCGTCGATCACCGCCGCGTCCACGAGGTGCTTGGTGTCCGCACCGCCCGGCGTCAGCACGACGAGCACGTCACTCGCTTCGGCAAGCGCGACGGGGCTCGCGTGATAGGCCCACGGCACGTCCTTCGGGCTGCGCGAGTGATAGGCGACCTTCGCCCCGAACGGCTCCAGCCGAAGAGCCACCGCCTCGCCGATCCGACCCAGTCCCAGGATCCCCACGACCGAGCCGCGCACCTCGCGGGTCAGCGGGTAGCGCTCGCCGGCGGCCCACTCTCCTCGCCGTACGAACCGATCGGCGGCCGAGACCTGGCGCAGCACGTCGAGCACCAGCGCGACCGAGAGGTCCGCGACCGCGTCGGTCAGCACGTCGGGGGTGTTCGAGACGATGATCTCGCGACGGGTCGCCTCCTCCACGTCGACGTTGTCGTAACCCACGCCGAAGTTGGCGATCGCCCGGAGGGCGGGCAGCTGATCCATCTCCGCCGCGCCGATCACCGTGCCACCGCCGGCCACCGCGACGGTGAGCCCCTCGGTCTGCGAGCCGACATCGGCGAGCGACGGGGCGGCGTACATGCGTTCCAACGCGTCCTCGAGGAAGGGCATCAACGGACCGACACGGACGACAGTGGGTTGGCTCATCCGGCCATCCTGTCCGGGCCCTTCGACCAGCGTCCATTGCCGTCTTCGCATGACGTGATGCCGAAGGGGCGCTCATGGACCTGCTGATCGGTTTCACCACGATCCTGATCGTCATCGCGTGCGGCGCCGCCCTTGCGCACGTCGGCGTGCTGGACGCGAGCTCGCAGCGGACGCTCGGTGAGATCGCCTTCTTCGTCGCATCGCCGGCGCTGATGATCGTGGTGATCAGCGAGGTCGAGATCAGCGGCGCGGCCGCCAACTTCGGCGCGTCCGCGACGGCACTCGCCGTCAGCTTCATCGCGTACGCCGCCATCGTCCGCTCGCGCTGGAAGCTGGACGCGGGCTCGGTGCTGATCGGCTCGCTGTCGGCGTCCTACGCCAACGCCGGCAACCTCGGCATCGCGGTCGCGGCCTTCGTGGTGGGCGACACGACGGTCGTGGTGCCGACGCTGCTCGTGCAGATGATGGTCGTGCAGCCGATCGCACTGATGGTCCTGGACCGCCTGACCGGTCGCGGTGTCGGCGCGTGGTCGACGATCCGGCGGCTGACCACCAATCCGCTGACCATCGCGTCGGTGGTCGGCGTGACGCTGGCCGTCACCGGCTGGGAGCTGCCGCGGGTCGTCGACTCGCCGATCCGCCTCCTGTCGGGGCTCGCGATCCCGGCGATGCTGATGTCCTACGGCGCGGCGCTGCGACTGTCCCCCTGGCCCGGGAAGGCCGGCCACAACGGAGAGATGCTGGTCGCGACCACCCTCAAGATGCTGGTGATGCCGGTCGTGGCGTGGCTGGCCGGTATGTCCTTCGGGCTGGAGGGGACCGCGCTGCTCGGCGTCGTCATCATGGCCGCACTGCCCACCGCGCAGAACATCTTCCTGCACGCCACGCGCTACCGGACCGGGGAAGATGTTGCCCGCGAGACCATCCTCGTGACGACGCTCTGCTCGCTGCCCGTGGCGCTGCTGATCGCCGTCCTGCTCGGCTGACCCGTTCCTAGGAGACCTTGTGACTGACCTGCTGAGCGCCCTGCGCGACGCCATCGGCGACGAGCACGTGCTGACGGAGGAGGCCGACATCTCGCCGTACGCCGCGGACTGGCGTGGCGCCTATCGCGGGACGCCGCTCGCGGTGGCCCGCCCGTCGTCGACCAACGAGGTTGCGGCCGTGGTGCGACTGGCGCACGAGGCCGGCGTCGCGATCGTGCCGCAGGGTGGGAACACCGGCATGTGCGGCGGCGCGATCCCGAGCGGTGACGGTTCGCAGATCGTGCTGTCTCTCGGGCGTTTGCGGGCGATCCGTTCGGTTGATGCTGCGGGCGGAACCATCACCGTCGAGGCCGGCGTGGTGCTCGCTGAGGTGCAGACCGCGGCCGCCGCCGTCGACCGCCTCTTCCCACTGTCGCTGGGATCCGAGGGCAGCTGCACCGTCGGCGGCAACATCGCCACGAACGCCGGCGGCACGGCGGTGCTGCGCTACGGGATGATGCGAAGCCTCGTGCTCGGCCTCGAGGTGGTGCTGCCCGACGGGCGCGTGTGGGACGGGCTGCGGTCGCTGCGCAAGGACAACACCGGCTACGACCTGACGCAGCTCTACATCGGCGCCGAGGGCACGCTCGGCATCGTCACCGCCGCGGTCCTCACCCTCCACCCGGCGACCCCGGCCCGCGCCACGGCGTGGGTGGCGCTGCCGTCGGTCGCCGCCGCGGCTTCGCTGCTGCCGCTGCTGCGCGAGTACGCCGCCGAGCGGCTCACCACGTGGGAGCTGGTCGCGCGACCGGCGCTCGACCTGGTGGTCGATGCAGGCCTGCAGGACCCGCTCGCGTCCGACGCCGAGTGGTTCGGGCTGATCGAGCTCGCCGGCCCCTTCGGTGCCAGCGTCGACGACGACCTCGAGCGCGCGCTCGGTGCAGCGGTGGAACAGGGCCTCGTGCTCGACGCCGCGATCGCCGGCTCGCCAGCCCAACGGGCCGGGCTGTGGGCGTTGCGCGAGCGGGTCTCGGAGGCGCAGGAGTCGCTCGGCCCGACGATCAAGCACGACGTGTCGGTCCCGATCACGTCGCTGGACGAGCTGGTCGCCGACCTCGGGGTGTCGTTGGCGGACGCCCTGCCCGGCATCCGGCCGATCATCTACGGCCACGTCGGCGACGGGAACCTGCACTACAACCTGAGCCGCCCGGTCGACCTGGACGGCGCCGACTTCGTGGCCCACACCGACGCACTCTCGAAGATCGTGCACGACGCCACTGCCGCGCTCGGCGGCTCCATCAGCGCGGAGCACGGGCTCGGCTCCGGGAAGGCGGCCGCCGCTGCGGCGTACAAGAGCGAGGTCGAGGTCGACCTGATGCGGGCGGTGAAGGATGCGCTCGACCCCGCCGGGCTCATGAACCCGGGCAAGGTCCTCAGCTGATCGCGGCGTAGCGGTCGAGCACGTCGTTCCAGCCCTGCTCGGCCCCGCCGCCGGTGACGTGCTCGTCCGAGGTGTGCTCCACGGTGACCTCGGTGCCGTTGTCCACCGCGGCGAAACGGACCTCGACCACGTCGCCGCCCGTCGTCGCGGCGACCTCGCCGTCGTTGACCCAGTTCCAGGTGAAGCGCAGCAGCGAGGCCGGCTCGACCGCCAGGAACTCACCGCGCACGCCGATGCCGGCGGTCGGCGATTCGATCGCGAGGGTGCCGCCCTCGCGGGCGTCGACGGCATACGTCGTGTCGGACAGGTGCGGCCACCACCAGGTCGCGAGCCGCCCCGGATCGACCCAGGCGTCGAAGGCGTCGTGCGGGGGTACGGCGACGGTGCGCGTGAACGAGAGTGTGGTCATCGGTCGAGCTCCTTGTCTTCGGCTTCGACGGACATGGCGAAGCGGTCAAGCAGTCCGGTCCACATCAACCGGGTGCTCATCGCCCACGCCGCGAGCTCATCGAGGCTGCCGGGATTGAGGGTGAGCAGGGTGACGCGGCCGTCCTTGCTCTTGGTGACGACGCCGGCATCCAGCAGCACGCCGAGGTGCTTGTCGATCGCCGGCAGGGACAGGTCGAGCGCCCGCGCCAGCTCACTCATCGACGTCGACCCCAGGGACAGGCGCTCGATGATGGCGCGACGCGGGGCGGACGCGATGGCGTGGGCTGCTGCGTCCACTCCATACTTCACCATTTGGTGAACTATGGTCGTTCGACCGAAACCCGTCAACCCCTAGGCTCGGAGCATGAAGATCGCCCAGACCCTCGCCCGCGTCCTGCTCGGCTCCGCGATGGTCGGCGCCGGGGTTCTGCACCTGACGACGCAGCGCCAGGAGTTCCAGGCGCAGGTCCCGGAGTGGTTCCCGCTCCCCGCCGACTTCACCGTGATCGCATCCGGGGTCGTCGAGATCGGGCTCGGCGCGGCCTTCGTGGCGCTGCCGAAGCAGCAGCGCTTGGTCGGCGGCCTGCTCGCCCTCTTCTACGTCGCCATCTTCCCGGGCAACATCGCGCAGTACGTCGAAGGCACCGACGCCTTCGGCCTCGACACCGATCGCGCGCGGCTGATCCGGCTGTTCTTCCAGCCCGTCCTGGTGCTCGTCGCGCTCTTCGGCGGGGGCTGGCTGCGGCGTACCAACCGCGACTGACGCCGGGCCATCACCCGAGGGTGGGCAACCAGTCGACGCGGCCGGCGAGGGCGGCGTACCCGACGAACGCGCCGACATCGAGCAGCGTGTGCGCGACCACGAACGGCACGACCCGGCCCCATCGGCGGAACAGCCAGCCGAAGAGCAGACCCATCGCCAGGTTGCCGACGAAGCCGCCGAGCCCTTGGTAGAGGTGGTAGCTGCCGCGCAGCAGCGCCGCCAAGCCGATCGCCGCGGAGTCGCCGAAGCCGAGCTGGCGCAGCCGCACCTGGACGAAGCCCAGCACCACGAACTCCTCGAGCACGGCGTTCTCGGCGGCCGAGAGCACGAGCACCGGCACCTGCCACCACTCTCCCGGCAGGGACTGCGCCACGACCGCCAGGTTGGTGCCGAGCGCGAACGTCGCGAGGTAGAACACCACGCCCACCGAGCCCACTCCCAGCGCCAGCAGGGTGCCGCGACCCACGTCGCCCCACGACGCCCAGCCACCACCGCGCGCCCACACCTCGCGCAACCGGGTGCCCGAACGGACGAGCAGGTAGGCCGCCAGCGCGACGGGCACGAGCGCGAACCCGATCCGCAACAGCTGGTCGGTCAGGTCGAGCCAGGGCCGGTCGGGAGCGAGGGTGTTGTTGAGGTTCGCCGCCTGCGAGGACAGCGGGCCCGGAGCCGTCAGCGCGGAGACGAGGCTGACGACCGAGTAGACGGCCGAGCGCCCGAGCGAGACGAACAGGACGATCGCCAGCTCGGTCCAGAGCAGCGCCTTCGCCAGGTCGGGCGCACCGCCGGGCACCGGCGTGTCCGGGAGGCGCCGCCTCGCGCGACGGATCAGCACATCACTCACGCAGACAGCATCCCCGAGGCGGCTGAGCCTTCACTGAGAGTTCCCTTGGCCAACGTGTCAGGCAAGTCGTGCACGAGCGTCTCAGCCCAGCACGAGCCCGTCGTCGCCGACGTCCACGGTGACCGTTCCACCGTCGGTGACCTCGCCGCCGATGAGCAGCCGCGCGAGCGGGTCGCCGATGGCGGACTGGATCAGGCGGCGCAGCGGGCGTGCGCCGTACGCCGGGTCGTAGCCCGTCTCCGCGAGCCAGGCGCGTGCCGCGTCGGTGACGTGGATGCTGATCCGACGCACGGCCAGGCGCTGCTCGAGCAGCGCCAGCTGCAGGTCGACGATGTGCGCGAGGTCGTCCTTGGTGAGCGCGTCGAAGAGCACGATCTCGTCGAGCCGGTTGAGGAACTCGGGCTTGAAGGACGTCCGCACGACGCCCATCACCAGCTGGTTCTTCTGCTCGGGCGACAGCGTCGGGTCGACCAGGAACTGCGAGCCGAGGTTGGAGGTCAGGATGAGGATCGTGTTGCGGAAGTCGACCGTGCGGCCCTGTCCGTCGGTGAGGCGTCCGTCGTCGAGCACCTGGAGCAGGATGTCGAAGACCTCGGGGTGCGCCTTCTCGACCTCGTCGAGGAGTACGACGCTGTACGGCCGGCGCCGGACGGCCTCGGTCAGCTGCCCGCCCTCGTCGTAGCCGACGTAGCCGGGAGGAGCACCGACGAGCCTGCTCACACTGTGCTTCTCGCCGTACTCGCTCATGTCGATCCGCACGATCGCCCGCTCGTCGTCGAACAGGAAGTCCGCCAAGGACTTCGCCAGCTCGGTCTTGCCCGTGCCCGTCGGGCCCAGGAAGAGGAACGACCCCGTCGGACGGTTCGGGTCCGCAATCCCGGCCCGCGAGCGGCGTACGGCATCACTCACAGCCTGTACGGCGCTGCGCTGGCCGATCAGGCGAGCGCCGATGACCGACTCCATCTCGAGCAGCTTGGCCGTCTCACCCTGCAGGAGTCGACCCGTCGGGATCCCGGTCCACGCCTCGACGACGTCGGCGATCTGCTCGGCTCCGACCTCGTCCCCGACAAGCTTGTCGACGACCTCCTGCTCCGTGGTCTCCGCCGTGGCGATCTGCTTCTCCAACGCCGGGATCGACTCGTAGTTGATCTTGCTCGCGCCGGCGAGATCGCCCTCGCGCAGCAGCTTGTCGGCCTCGATCCGCAGGCCGTCGAGCTGGCGCCGGAGCTCGCCCTCGCCCTCGAGCGACGACTTCTCCCGCTCCCAGCGCACCTCGAGCCCGCGCAGCTCCTCCTCCTTGTCGGCGAGGTCGGCCTTGAGTGCCGCGAGCCGCTCGACCGACGCATCGTCGGTCTCCTTGGCGAGCGCGAACTCCTCCATCTTCAGCCGGTCGACCTGGCGGCGCAGCTGGTCGATCTCCTCCGGGCTCGACTCGTGCTCCATGCGCAGCCGGGATGACGCCTCGTCGATCAGGTCGATCGCCTTGTCGGGCAGCTGGCGACCGGTGATGTAGCGATCACTCAGGGTCGCGGCCGCGACCAGCGCGGCGTCGGTGATGCGCACGCCGTGGTGCGCTTCGTACTTCTCCTGGATGCCGCGCAGGATCTGGATCGTGTCCTCGACGGTCGGCTCGCCGACGAAGACCTGCTGGAATCGCCGCTCCAGCGCCGGGTCCTTCTCGATCCGCTCGCGGTACTCGTCCAGCGTGGTCGCGCCGATCATGTGCAGCTCGCCGCGTGCCAGCATCGGCTTGAGCATGTTGCCGGCGTCCATCGCGGAGTCACCGCCGGCGCCCGCGCCGACGACGGTGTGCAGCTCGTCGATGAAGGTGATGACCTGCCCGCCGGCGTCCTTGATCTCCTCGAGCACGGCCTTGAGCCGCTCCTCGAACTCACCGCGGTACTTCGCGCCGGCCACCATCGCGGCGAGATCGAGCGACAGCACACGCCGACCCTTGAGCGAGTCGGGCACGTCGCCGTCCACGACGCGTTGCGCGAGCCCCTCGACGACCGCCGTCTTGCCGACGCCTGGCTCACCGATGAGCACCGGGTTGTTCTTGGTCCTGCGCGAGAGCACCTGGATCACGCGCCGGATCTCCGCATCACGGCCGATCACGGGGTCGAGCCGTCCGTCCTGCGCCTCCCGGGTCAGGTCGACCGAGTACTTCTCCAGGCTCTCGTACGTCGACTCCGCGTCCTGGCTCGTCACGCGGCGGTTGCCCCGGATCGCCGTGAGGCCTTCGCGCAGCCCGGCCTCGGTGAGGCCGGCGTCGGTGAGGATCTTGCGCGCGGACGACTCGACCGTCGCGGCGGCGATGAAGAGGTGTTCGGTGGCGACGTAGTCGTCCTTCATGCCGGCCGCGAGATCGATCGCGCTCGCCAGCACACGGGTCAGCGCAGCGCTCGCGGCGGACTGCTGGACGGTGGCACCGCTCGCCTTGGGCAGCGCCGCCATGGCCTGCTCAGCCTGCGCGGTCAGGACGGTCGCGTCGATGCCGGCCTTGGTGACGAGGTTGCGGGCGGTGCCGTCCTCCTGGCGCAGCAGCGCGACCAGCAGGTGGATGGGCTCGGTCTGGGTGTTGCCAGCCGTGGTGGCGGCCAGCTGCGCAGCCTCGATGACCTCGCGACTGCGGGTGGTGAACTTCTCGGCGCCGAACGAACTCAAGATCCAATCTCCTCCGTGGGTTGCTGTGGGACCACTGTGGTCCTACACCTGTACAACGCGCCAGAAGTTGAGTCGATTCCACTCAACTTCGTCCAAAATGCCCCGATTTGCGCGATACCCGGCGACACGCCATGCGCGTAGCGTCGAAACCAGGTGGGGGTCCCGCGAGACCAGGAGGAAGTCATGTTCGTACAGGTGTTCCAGGGTCCGGTGAGCGACGCCGCGCGAGCGGGCGAGCTCCTGGACCAGTGGGTCCGGGAGGAGAGTCCCGCGGCCGAGGGCTGGCTCGGCAGCACGGGCGGTGTGACCGAGGACGGGATGCTGGTGGCCTTCGCCCGCTTCGAGTCCGAGGAGGCCGCGCAGCGCAACAGCGACCGCCCTGAGCAGGGCGCGTGGTGGAGTCAGCTGGAGGCGCTCTTCACCGCCGAGCCAGAGTTCCGCAACAGCACGGAGGTGGACGCCGACACCTACGGCGATCCCGACGAGGCCGGTTTCGTGCAGGTCATGCAGGGTCGGACCAGTGACCCCGAGCGGAGTCGTGAGCTGATGGCCAGCGACCCGACCGACTGGCAGTCGTTCCGGCCGGACATCCTCGGCACTCTTCTGGCCAGCCACGCGGACGGGGAATGGACGATGGCGATCTACTTCACGTCGGAGGCCGAGGCCCGCGAGGGAGAGCAGAAGGAGCCGCCACCGGGGCTGAAGGCGATGATGGAGGAGATGGACTCCCTCAACGTCGGCGAGCAACGGTTCTACGACCTCAAGCAGCCCTGGATGACCGGGCCGGGGTGACGACTGGCACCACCCCGCTTGGGGTATATCCGCGGCCGAGGATCAGGCGCCTCCCGCGACCGTGACACTTTGGCGAATATGAAGTGGCTCAGTGAGCGCGTCACCGACAACCGCTACGTCGTCGCGACCTTCCTCGCCCTCGCCATCGTGAACGCGCTCGCCATGCAGGCCGGCCTCTACCGCTGAGCCGTCTGGGCGATCGCTGGAGCCGAGGCCACTGCTGTCGTTGTCGGTGCCGCATGCCATTGTGCATGGTCGGCAGAGGAGAGAGATGTACGACGACAAGCTGGCCCGCATCCGCAAGCTGCTCGCGCAGGCGGAGGATCCGGCCGCCACGACCGCCGAGGCCGATGCGTTCAACGCCAAGGCCGCCGAGCTCATGGCTCGCCATGGCGTCGACGCTGCCCTGCTCGCGGCCGCCGATCCGAGTCGCGAGGTGGTCGGTGACCTGACCGTCGAGTTGCTGGCGCCGTACGCCTATGAAAAGGGCACGCTCGGCGCGACCGTCGCGCGCGGACTCCGGTGCAGCGCCGTCCTGCGCAAGCAGCGGGGTGGTGGCGACACGACGCATTCGCTCCACCTCTTCGGCCACACGACCGACCTGATGCTGGCCGAGATGTTGCTGACCAGCCTGATGGTGCAGGGCACCGGCGAGCTCACGCGGAGGGCAGTTCCGCCGGGCGAGCACGCGGCGGCCTACCGGCGGACCTGGTGGCTCGGTTTCGCCTCCGCGATCGGGCGCAGGCTCGAGGAGGCAGAGTCCGCTGCGGCGCGGGCTTCGGAGCCGGACTTCGCAGCAGCCGGCACGTCGGCAGCCCTCGTGCTGGCCGACCGAGCGACTCTGGCCGAGCGTTCCGCCGTCGACGCCTACCCGTCACTTCGCACGGCGCGGCCGCGCTATCTCTCCGGTGGCGGCATCGCCGACGGCCACGCCGCGGGACAGCGAGCCGACCTCGGGCGGACCACTCGAGTGGGTGCTGCGGCTCGGAAGCGACTCGGCTGACGCGCGGCCAAGGAGCCGTCAGACCTCGGGCTTGGGATGGGCAGGCAGGGCCTCACCATCGGCCGGGTCGACCAGCACCGTCCGGCAGAAGTCGTCACCGAACGGCGTGAGACTGATGGAGCGTCGGAGCACCTTGGCGTGCCGCACGGACTTCATGGCCGCGATCACGTCGGGCTGGGCCTCCAGCACCTGGTACTCCATCGGGTCGGTGACGAGCTCGCGCGAGAACCACACGAGGCCGAGCCGGAAGAGGTTGTGGAGATAGGACGGAACCTGGTCGAGGTAGCGGCACCCTGCGCGGGGGCCGATCATCGTCAGGCCGGGCTTGACCAGGGTCGAGCTGACCATGCCCACGGCACCACCGGTGCGTACGTCGACACTCGGCTGCGGTCCACCCCGGAGCAGCAGCACCAGCACTCGTGCCTCGTCGGGCGCGAGCTCCTCGAGGATGCGGGCGTAGGCGGGATGTCCGGATTCGGTGCTCCACACGTCGCGACTGCGTTCGAGCAGCTCAGAGCCGCGCTCACGCAGACTCGGAGCGCGGCGCATCGTCTGATCGCTCGCTGCCTGAAGGCGTGTGGACCGCTGCTGACCGGGCGCGCGGACCGGATCGGTCAGCTCACCGAACGAGTCGCCGATGTGGGCCAGGACAACCGGCAGCGACTCACCCGCGGACAGGCTTCTGGTGACGTCGGAGATCACGTGCGCGGCCTTTCCGACGTCCTTGAGCAGGCCCTGCGCCTCCTCACGGTCAGTGGTCGCGCGCGCCAGCCGGCCGGCGACCTTGCCCGACGTCATCAGGCCCCACTCCGTGCCGTGTAGCCACGTGGACGCCGCGAGCCGGGCCAGGCCGGGCACATCGGTCATCCTCGGGCCGAGCGGTTCGGGCACGAACACCGACTCGTCCACCAAGGAGGACGCGAACTCGCTCGAGGCCTCGTCGCGATCGCCGTAGTCGGTTGTCATCCGCCACCCACTCCAAAGATTCCCAGGTGCACCAGGCCACCCACGAAGCCCATGATCGCGCCGTGGGCGTAGAGCATCCACTCGTCCTCCTTGAAAGCCGAACGCATCATCTCGACGAACTCGTCGGAGGCAAGCGCCTTGGTGCGCGTCGAGAACATCTCCTGGATCCGCACCGACTGCTGACGACTGAACTCCGGATCACGGAACGGCCGAACGGTCTGGAGCACCGCCTCCTCAGCGAACGACTCCTTGATGTTGTCGTAGGCGCGGCGGCCGATGGCGATCCGGGCGGCCACGCGCAGCGGCCCGGCTGCCTGGTCGATGGCGGGGCCCAGGGCAGCAGCCAGCATCTGCCGGGTGCGGTCGCCGCCGGGGCCGCCGAGCAGGAAGTCCCCGATGCGCTCGAGCGTGATCACCTCGTCGGCGATCAGCCGCGCATAGATCTCGGCCGCCTCGTCCTGCCGGCGCAGGAACAGTCCGTGGAAGCGGACGCCGAGGATCCGGGTCGGCACGAGCGGCTCGAAGATCAGCCACATGCCGAGCTTGTTCGTGATCCACCCGACGAGGATGCCGAGGACCGGCAGCAACCAGGACTGGTGGAACCAGTGGTCGGCGAACGCGACCGGGATGCCGAGCAGGAAGCCGAAGAAGGCGCCGAAGTGCACCATTCTCCGCAGCTCGTGGGCGCCAATGTCGCGAAACAGCCGTACGGCCAGTTCGGGATTCTCCCGGAAGTGGTTGATCACCATCAGCTTCGGGTCGAGCAGCTGGTCGATGTGCTCGCCGATCTGGTCGGTCACCGTCCGCGCCACGGAGGGCAGCTGCGACTGCACGCGGGCGACGATCCTTCGGCGACCCGCGGCGGGCAGGTCGCGCCACAGGGTCGGGTGCTCGCGCCGCATCACCGTGTCGACGAGCTCGGGCAGCTCGGGGGCGAAGATCGTGACGATGTGCTCGGCGATGGTGTCGGGCTGGAGGTGTTGGTAGAAGTCCGACGGGGTGCCGATCTTGGCGATCGCCTTGTCCACGGCGATGCTGCCCATCTTGGCGGCGCGGGCGGGAACGATCCCCTGCCAGCCGATGCCGCCGTTCAGCAGACCGGGGATCTCCTGGACCTTGCGGGGAGCGCGTCGTGCGAGGTCCGAGAGGCCGCGGATCTTCACGCCGTGGAAGTGGACCGGGGAGAACAGCATCCACAGGCCGGTCAGGTTGATGAACCAGCCGACGGCGGCCGTGAAGAGCGGGATCGACAGGAAGGCCAACCACTCCCTGGGCGCGTCGATCCGCTGCAGGGTCCAGTCGACCTGCAGCAGCCACTCCCACAGGTCTGCCATGGATAGAACTCCCAGTCCCGGGCCGGACGTCCGGCATTGCCGCGCCCACCCGGGGCGCCTTACAAACCAAGCAACTCTGTAAAGGCGCAGGAGTTACGCGGCGACACCTTCCACTTTCCTGACATCGTGGGTCCATGCATCCCGACGCATGGCTGGTCGTGATCGACCCGCAGCGCATCTTCGCCGCGCCCGACAGTCCGTGGGGCTCGCCGATGTTCGCCGCCATCCTCGATCCCGTACGCCGACTCGCCGCCGCCGCAGGAGACCGCACCGTGGTCACACGCTGGGTGGCGCCCGACCCGGCGCAGGGCAGCTGGGCGGCGTACC
>JBDSPC010000052.1:0-15126 GCA_039914485.1 Nocardioides sp. | reverse complement strand
CTCGATGGCGCGCAGATCATGCCGTACTACTTCTACATGTGCGACATGATCCCGTTCTCGGAGCACTGGCGGGTCTCGGTCGCCGACGCGCAGAAGCTGCAGCACCACATCATGGGCTACCTCCCCGGCTTCGCGACGCCGCGGATCGTGTGCGACGTGCCGTTCGTCGGCAAGCGCTGGGTGCACCAGCTCACCGACTACGACACCGAGCGCGGTATCTCCTACTGGACGAAGAACTACAAGACGTCCATCGAGGCCACCTCCGACGACGCGCTCTCGCGGACCTACGAGTACTACGACCCGATCCACACCCTCCCCGCCGCCGGCCAGGCCTGGTGGGAGACGCACGGCCGCCTCGACGAGACCGCTCTCAAGGCCGCCGAGATGGCCGAGGCCTCCCGCCGTACCGCCGCCCTCCAGGCGTACTGAGGTCGATCCGTCAAACTCCCCTGACATGTGTCGGAGTCCCCGCCTAAGCGGGGACTCCTGCACTTGGTGGGTGTTGCAACGATCGCGAAGTGCGGGACTTGGCCACCAAGTAGCTCTGCCTTGGGCGTTATCCACAGCTACAGCGGAGCCCGGTTTTCAGAACCGTGCACGCGGGCAGCGCTGATGCATGGACACCACTCCGTTTCCCGTCGCTCGGGAGCACATCCGATTGCGGCGCGATCTCATCGCCCAGGGATTCAATGATCGCGCCATCTCGCGTCTGGTGAGGGCAGGCGTTCTTGTGAAGGTGCGCTACGGCGCGTACGTCGATGCCGAACTGGTCGAAGGGTTCGACGATGTCGCCATGTCCAGGGTGCGCGCACGCGCCGTGCTCAGGACTGCACACCCCGAGTCAGTGCTCAGCCTGCACTCGGCCTTGGCTGAGTATGAGGTTCCGCTGTGGGGAGTCGATCTGAGCGAAACCCACCTGACGCGAACGGACGGCAAGGGCGGACGCCGAGAGGCTGGCATCGCTCACCATCGGGCACGTCTGGACGCTGCTGACACGCGGAGGGTCCACGGCGTCACCGTGGTCAGGCCGGTGAGAGCCGCAGTCGAGGTCATGGCAGCCCATTCGGTCGAGGTAGGGCTGGTTCTGGTGAACGGACTGCTGCACAAGCGGCTCACCACGCTGGAGGACTTGATCGCGATGTCCAAGGAGACCGATCACTGGCCCGACAGTCTGACGACGAGACTGGTGCTCGGCCTGGCCGATCACCGCATGTCTAGCGTCGCCGAGAGCCGCGCTGACCACCTCTTCCATGCCCAGCAGCTGCCCCGCCCTGACCCCCAGGTCGAGGTCTACGACGAGTTCGGTGTGCTCGTGGGCATCGTGGACTTCCTGTGGCGCGAGCACGGGGTGTTCCTGGAGTTCGACGGCAAGATCAAGTACGAGAAGTTCCGTCGGCCGGGCGAGACGCTTGACGAATACCTGATGCGCGAGAAGCGCCGGGAAGAGCTCATCTGCCAAGCCACGGGGTGGGTCTGCATCCGCATCAGCTGGGGCAACCTCGAACAGCCCGTTGCTACCGCTCGTCGGATCCGGGCCATCCTGAGCAGCCGTCGGCCGGCAGCGTGATCGGACTTCGCTACGAAGTCCTGCGCTTAGCGACCTTTGCAACGGGCACAAAGTGCAGGAGTCCCCGCTTAGGCGGGGACTCCAACACACGAGATCCGTCAGCCGAGCGGGCGGTTCTCGTAGGCCGTGGAGAGGACGATCGTCGTGCGGGTGGACACGTTCGCGACGGAGCGGATCCGCGAGAGCAGGTCCTCCAGGTCACGGGGTGTGGCCACCCGGATCTTGAGGATGTAGGACTCGTCGCCCGCGACCGACCAGCAGGACTCGATCTCCTGGATCTCGACGAGCCGCTCGGGGTAGTCGTCCGGCTGGGACGGGTCGATCGGCGTGATCGAGATGAAGGCAGTGAGCGGTCGGCCGAGCTGCTCGTGGTCCACCTGGGCGCCGTACCCCTTGATCAGGCCCTTGGACTCGAGGCGCTTCACGCGCTGGTGCACGGCGGACGTCGAGAGGCCGGTGGCCTTGCCCAGATCGGTGAACGACATCCGCCCGTCGGTCCCGAGCAGGGACAGGATGAGGCGGTCGGTGTTCTCCACGGCAGGGCTCGTCACGCGCTCAGAGTAGCGATGGATCGTGCAAGGATCCGGTTGTGACCGCACAGCGACTGATGCTTCTCGACACGGCCTCCCTCTACTTCCGCGCCTTCTTCGGTGTTCCCGACTCCGTGCAGGCCCCGGACGGCACCCCCGTCAACGCGGTGCGCGGGCTGCTCGACTTCATCAGCAGGCTCGTGGAGGAGTACCAGCCGACCGATCTCGTGTGCTGCTGGGACAACGACTGGCGTCCGCAGTGGCGCGTCGACCTGATCCCTTCCTACAAGGGGCACCGGGTGGTCGCCGTACGCACCGATCGGCCGGACATCGAGGAGGTCCCCGACCCGCTCGAGACCCAGATCCCGGTGATCATCGAGGTCCTCGACGCGTTCGGCATCTCCATCGTCGGCGCCGACCACTACGAGGCGGACGACGTCATCGGCACGCTCGCCACAACGGCGACGATGCCCGTCGACATCGTCACGGGTGACCGCGACCTCTTCCAGCTCGTCGACGACAGCGCCGAGGTGCGGGTGCTCTACGTCGCCCGGGGCGTCGCGAAGCACGAGCGGATGACCGAGCACGTCGTCGTCGAGAAGTACTCCGTCCTGCCCCAGCAGTATGCCGACTTCGCCACGCTGCGAGGAGACGCGTCAGACGGCCTGCCCGGCGTGGCCGGGGTCGGCGACAAGACGGCCGCCAGCCTGCTCCTGTCGTACGGCGACCTGTCGGGCATCCGAGCCGCGGCGGCCGATCCCGGGTCGAGCCTGGGTCCCGGCCCGCGAGGCAAGATCCTCGCGGCGTCGGACTACCTCGACGTCGCCCCGACGGTGGTGGCCGTGGCGCGCGACATCGACCTGGGCACGCCGGAGACGACGCTGCCCAGCGAACCGTACGACCCCGTCGCCCTGGCCGCCCTGGCCGAGCGCTGGGGACTGAGCAGCCCGGTCGAGCGCCTCACGGGCGTGCTCGCGGCCCGATGAGCCAGCCGATGAGCCAGGAGGACGGCACCCTCGTCGTCCGGGTGACGATGAACCCGAAGCTGCGCCGGGTCGCGTTCGCGAGCACCGCGCTGCAGCTGCTCTGGTGCGCGGTCGTGATCGTGCCGGCGTTCCTGCTGCTGTTCACCCGGCCGGATCCTGCACTCGTGGTCATCTCGCTCATCCTGATCGTCTGGTGCGCCTGGGTCATCCGGAGCATCGTCCCGTCGGCCCGCAAGAAGTACCGCGCGCTCTCCATGGGGATGGTCACGCTGCGTCTCGACGACCTCGGCGTGCAGGTGCGCGACGTGCCGATGCAGGTCGACCCTGCCGGTCTCACGTGGACCGACTGCGCGGCCGTGGTGGTCAGCAAGGCGCCCAAGGGCCCGGAATGGCCGGTGCAGCCCGATCGCTACGTCCAGTTCGTGCCGGTCAGTGAGGACCGCGTGGAGCTGAAGGGCATCAGGCGGAACGACGTGCGCACCAAGCTGCTCGGGCTGAGCCCGACTGCCTCGAGCCTGACCTGGCTCGAGCTGCCGGGCTCACAGCCCGACGCCGACGACGTCGTTGCCTGGATCACGAGCCGCCAGCCCACGAAGCGGGTCGTCGGCGCCGGTCACTCCGTCACGGACGAGTAGGCCACGACACCGCGCTTGAGGGCGTGGACCGTCTCCCGGGCCGTCTTGCGCAGAGGCGAGTCACCTGCGGCGTCGGCGACCTGACCGGCGAGGTCCAGCAGCTGCTTCATCCAGCGCACGAAGTCGCCGGCGGCCAGGTCGGTGGCGCCGAGCACGTCGTCGAGGTCGTCGCCCTCCGCCCAGCGGTAGGCCGCCCACGCGAACCCGAAGTCGGGCTCGCGCAGGAACTCCAGCTTGTTGTCGCGCTCCAGCGCATCGAGCTGGCCCCACACGCGGACCGTCTCCACCAACGCCTCCTGCACGCGACCCCCGGGCACCCTGGGCGCCGACGCGTCGTCGGCGCGGCGCGCCTCGTAGACCAGCGACGACAGCACGGCCGCCAGCTCGGAGGCCGTCAGGTCGTCCCACAGGCCCTCGCGCAGCGACTCGGCTGCCACCAGGTCCATGTCGGTGTAGATCCGCCGCAGGTGTCGTCCGCGCTCGGTCACGGCGTCGCCCTCGAGATAGCCCAGCGCGGTCAGCACGCTGCACACCCGGTCGAACGTCCGCGCCACGGTGTTGGTCCGCGACTCGACCCTCCGCTTCAACGTCTCGGCGTCGCGGCCCAACTTGAACGACCGCTCGGCCCAGCGCGAGTGGTCCTCGCGCTCGGGACACTGGTGGCACGGGTGCTGCTTCAGCTTCGTGCGCAGGTCGGCGATCTCGCGGTCCACCGGCGACTCGACATAGGCGTCGGGAGATGTCGTACGCCGCGGGGGTGGCGGCGTCAGGTTGTGCGTCTTGGTCCGCAGGGCCGAGGCGAGATCGCGTCGCATGGCCGGGTTGCGGCCGTTGAAGGACTTCGGCAACCGCATCCTGGCGAGCGCCTCGACGGGTGTCTGGAAGTCCATCGGTGCGAGGCGGCGCGCCTGGCGGTCGGCGGTCAACACGTAGGGCCGCGTCTCGTGGCCACCCACACCCGGGTCGATGACGACAGCGAAGCCGGCGAACTTGCCGTTCGGCACCATGATGACGTCGCCCGGCTTGAGCCTGGCCAACGACGCCAGGGCCTCGCCACGTCGATCGGAGCGCCGCTCTCGTGACGCCCCCTTCTCGACCTCGGAGATGCGACGGCGCAGTGCGGCGTACTCCATGAAGTCACCGACGTGACAGGTCGCGGCCTCGTTGTAGCCCGCGATCGCCTCCTGCGCCTTCTGCAGCTGGCGCGCCAGCCCGACGACCGCACGGTCGGCCTGGAACTGCGCGAACGACTGCTCGAGCAGCTCGCGCGAACGCTCCCGGCCGAACTGGTGCACGAGGTTGACGGCCATGTTGTAGGACGGGCGGAAGGAGCTGCGGAGCGGATAGGTGCGGGTCGAGGCGAGGCCGGCGACCTCACCGGGGTTCATCCCGGGCTGCCACAGCACGACGCCGTGGCCCTCGACGTCGAGTCCGCGGCGACCGGCACGGCCGGTGAGCTGGGTGTACTCCCCCGGCGTGATGTCGGCGTGCGTCTCGCCGTTCCACTTCGACAGCTTCTCGATCACCACCGTGCGGGCGGGCATGTTGATGCCGAGCGCCAGGGTCTCGGTCGCGAAGACCGCCTTCACGAGTCCGCGCAGGAACAGCTCCTCCACGCAGGACTTGAACGTGGGCAGCATGCCGGCGTGGTGCGACGCGACGCCGCGCATCAGCCCGTCGAGGAACTCGTGGTAGCCGAGCACCTCGAGGTCGTCCTCGGGCAGGTGCCGGCACCGCTCCTCGACGTAGGCGAAGATCTCCTTGCGTTCCTTCTCGTTGTTGAGGCGCACGTTGGCCGAGAGGCACTGCGTCACCGCGGCATCGCAGCCGACGCGGCTGAAGATGAACATGATCGCCGGCAGCAGGCCTTCGGAGTCGAGCCGCTCGAGCACCTCGACCCGGCTCGGGATCCACACACGTCGACCGTTGCCCACCTGGCGTGGGTTCTTGGACGACCCGGGCTTGCCCTTCCGGGTCGACTTCCGGTCGCGCATCAGCCGGGAGCTCGCCCAGTCGTCGCGGGCGATCCGGACCAGCTCATCGTTGACCGGCGCACCCTCCTTCACGAAGCCCGCGCTGGCGTCGACGTCGGAGGACGCGAACAGGTCGAACAGCTTGCGGCCGACCATGACGTGCTGGAACAGCGGCACCGGGCGACGTTCCTCGACGATCGTGGTCGTCTCACCGCGCACGGTCGCCAGCCACTCGCCGAACTCCTCGGCGTTGGACACGGTCGCCGACAGCGACACCAGGGTGACCGACTCGGGGAGGTGGATGATCACCTCTTCCCACACGGCCCCGCGCATCCGGTCCGCGAGGTAGTGCACCTCGTCCATCACCACGAAGCCGAGCCCGAGCAGCGTCCGCGAGCTGGCATAGAGCATGTTGCGCAGCACCTCCGTGGTCATCACCACGATCGGCGCCTCGCCGTTGACGACGTTGTCGCCGGTCAGCAGGCCCACCTTGTCGGGGCCGTAGCGCGCGACGAGATCGTTGTACTTCTGGTTGCTGAGCGCCTTGATCGGCGTCGTGTAGAAGCACTTGCGTCCGGTCTCGAGCGCCAGGTGTACGGCGAATTCCCCGACGATCGTCTTGCCGGACCCGGTCGGAGCGGCCACGAGAACGCCGCGGCCGTCCTCGATCTCGCGGCAGGCTCGCGTCTGGAAGTCGTCGAGCGGGAAGTCGTAGAGCGCCGCGAAGCTGTCTTGGACGCTCATGCGAACACCGCCAGGGCGCCGGGCTCGCAGGTGATCGTCATCGGCAGCTCGCCGAAGCGCTCGCCGTCGGCGTAGGTCACGACCCCCGCCGAGGCGACCGTGACGCTGCGGACACGGTGGTGCTCGTACTCCGGCTCCCCGGTGTGGGTGCCGGAGAAGAGCTTCGGATAGGTGCGGATCAGCTTGGGCTTGGTCATCGTGTTGATGATGACGACATCGAGGAGTCCGTCGTCGAGCAGGGCTCCCTCGGTGATGCGGAGGCCTCCGCCGTACGACGTGCCGTTGCCGACAGCGACGAGCATCGCGTCGCGCTTGAGCTCGACCCCGTCGAGGTCGAGGGTGAAGGACATCGGCCGGAACGTGCGCAGCTCGAGGAGGGTGGCGACGTTGTAGCGCATCTGGCCGCGCGGCCACGTCATCTCGTTGGCCCGCTCGTTGACGATGGCATCGAAGCCGGCGGCGAGGACGGTGACGAAGTAGCGAGAACCGGCACGTGCAAGGTCGACGGTCCGGGTCCGCGAGGCGATCACGCGGTCGGCGGCCGCGACCGGGTCCTTGCGGGGCAGATCGAAGTAGCGGGCGACGTCGTTGCCGGTGCCGGCGGGGATGATGCCGAGCGGGACCCCGGTGCCGGCGAGCACCTGGGCCGCCAGGTGCACGAGGCCGTCTCCGCCGCACACGACGAGGGCCTCGACACCATCGGTGACGCTGGCCTTCGCAAGGTCGAGCGCTTCGTCGGCGTCGCGACCCTCGAGGTTGCGCACGACGAGCCCGGCGTCGCGCAGGCGCGGCAGGGCGGCCTCGCGGTAGCGAGCGCCCTTTCCCTTGCCCGACGTCGGATTGGTGAGAAGTGCGATCTCGCGGGCCATGTCACCGACCCTATCCAGCGTCAGCGACCGCGCTGCTTCTCCGCGCCGATGCGGATCAGGGCAGCCATGTTGTCCGGTGAGCCACCGACAGCGCGCGCCAGCCTGGCCAGGGTGTCCAGCACCCGATCGGCATCGAAGCGTGTGCCCGGCGCGGCGAGCACCAGGCGGTCGGCGTAGGACCCGAGAAGGACCTGTCCGTGTCGCCAGGCCTGGTGGGCGCGCAGTCGGGAGTCGTCGTCGGTGACGGGCGCCGGATAGGCCTCGTCGACGGCGAGCAGGTCGCAGGCCAGGACGTCAGCGCCGGAGGCGAATCGGCCCGCGACGAGGTGACCGCTGCGCAGGCCCTCGTCGGCGTGCCAGACGACCTGGCCCACCCCCAACCACTCGGGCAGGTCGAAGGGATCGACGTCGACGATCGGCGTGGACTCCATGAGCGCCACTGTGTCAGATCGTCGAGAGCTCATCGGGTGAGAGGCCCGCGTCGGCCTTGCGGGCGCCCTTGCGACGGTCGTTCCACCGCGCGATGACCTCGGAGATGAGATAGAGGATCAGCATGGGCACGGCCATGAAGGTCATCGTGAAGGGGTCGGCCGACGGCGTGGCCACCGCAGCGAAGACGAAGATGCCCACCACGATCCACGGCCGGTGCGCGCCGAGCTGCTTGCCGGTGACGACGCCGGCGAGGTTGAGCATCACCACGAAGACCGGGATCTCGAACGCGAGCCCGAAGACCAGCAGGGTGCGGGTGAAGAACTGGAGGTAGTTGCCGAAGTCCACGAGGTTGGTCACGCCCTCGGGGTTGAGGGCGATCAGCACCTCGAGGCCCTTGGGCAGCGTGACGTAGCCGAACACGACGCCGATCAGGAACAGCGGCCCGGCGATGGCCACGAAGATGCGCGACCACTTCCGCTCGCTGGCATGCAGGCCGGGCAGGATGAACGCCCAGACCTGGTAGAGCCAGTACGGCGCGGTGGCGATCAGCGCCGTGAAGCCGCACAGCTTGAGGTAGAGCATCAGGCCACCCGCCGGGCCACTCGTGGTGGCGATCGTGCTGCCCTCCTCCAGCTTGGAGGCGGCATCGGAGTAGGGCCCGAACACGAGGTCGTACAGGGGGTCGAAGAAGTAGAGCGCGATGACGACGGCCAGGACCATGAAGGTCCCCGCCCGGAGCACGCGCGCGCGCAGCTCACGGAAGTGGTCCCCGAGCGCCATCCGCCCGTCAGGGCCGACGGGATGCGCGGGCTTGGCCGAGTAGAGACGGGCGAACCGTCCGACGAAGCTCACTGAGAGGTGGTGTCGTTGGCGTCCGGGTCAGCCCTGGTGCTTGTCGCTGCGGAACTCGGGGTCCACCTCGGACTGGATCGTGGGCTCGGCCTGGGTGGTCGACGTGGGCGGCAGCTCGGACGGCGCCGCCGGGGCTGCCTTCTCGTCATCGTCGTCGCGCAGACCCTTGGTCTCGGTCTTGAAGATGCGCAGGGCCTGGCCGGTGCCACGAGCGAGCTCGGGGAGCTTGGCCGCACCGAAGACCAGGATCACGATCGCGAGGATGACCAGCCACTCCGCGCCTGCAGGCATGCCGAACATCGAGTTGATCATGAGTTGCTCCAAAAGTCGGGGACGGCTGCGCTTCTCATCCTACGCCGCCGGCCTGATAGAGCCTGAGCGCCGCCCGCGCGTTGGCTGTGAAGGATTCGGCGAATTCTCGGGGCGCGATGACTCTCGCGTGGGGTGCCACCCGGAAGAGCAGCTGCTGGAGCCAGGCCTCGCCCGCCACGTCGATCACGACGTCGAGGGTGCCGTCGGGTCCGGGCGTGCTGTCGACCACGGGGTAGTACTCCGGGACCCACTGGGCGTCCGGCCACAGGCGCAGGGTCACGGCCACGGTCTCGCCCTCGCCGCGGAACCAGCCGCCGGAGAGGTCACGCGGTTGCGCAGCGCGCTCCGAGACCGTCTCGGCCAGCTCGTCGGCGGCCACTATCCGGTCGAGGCGGAAGGCCCGGTCGCCGTGGGCGGTGTGGCACCACGCGTCGAGATAGGTCGCGTCCCCGACGCGTGTGATCGCGCGCGGCTCGACGATCCGCGAGGACTGCTCGTCCCGGCTCGGCACGTAGTAGGAGATCTCGAGCTGGTGGCCGCGATCGATCGCGCCCTGGAGCACGGGCAGCAGGTCCGCGCCCGGGGAGTCGTCGGCCGAGACGTGGATCTGCTCGGCGGCCGACGCGGCACCCGCCTCCTCGAGCTTGGCGAGCGTGCGCGCCACCACCTCCCGGGTCTCGGCGGACGCGCTCTGCTCGATGGCGCGCAGGGCCACGACCAACGCTGCCGCCTCGGAGGGCCCGAAGCGGACCGGACGCGCGAGGTAGTCGGCGTTGTCGACGCGGATGATCCCCTCACCCTCGAGCGCGTCGAGGTCGACGTTGATCAGGTCGTCGGGGAAGCCGCCCGGCAGGCCGCACATGAAGAGGACGCGCAGGTCCTTGTCGAGCTGGGCGGCATCGACACCGAGGGCCTCGGCGGCCTCCGAGATGCGTACCTCGCCGTGCTGGTGGAGGTAGGGCACGAGCGCGAGCAGGCGGCCGACCTGGTCACGGGCCGCGTGCGAGACCGGCTTCGGCGTGGTCACGCGATCACTCCCTCGAGCCGGGCGATGACCTCGGCGCGCAGGTCGTCCGGGGCCTCGACGACGGCGTTGGAGCCGAGTGTGAGCACCGTGTTGACGAGGTCGCGGACCTGGCCGCTGACGGTGAGGCGGTCCCACGCCGTCAGCTCGTCGGGCCCGGTGACGTCTTCCTCGACCGCGGCGGCGATGCGGCGTACCCCCACGCCGGTGCGCTGCCGGACCAGCAGCGTCGCCTCGATGTCGGGAGTGCGGTGCACCAACCGGTGGGCGACGAGCTTGACGTCCGTGCCGGCCGGCACGTCGTACGCCGCAGTCTTGCCGGTGAGGGTCACCTTGCCCTGCACCCGGGAGAGCCGGAAGACACGCTCGGCCTGCCGGTCGAGGTCGAAGCCGACGACGTACCACCGTCCGGAGGACCGGACGACGCCCCACGGCTGGAGCCGGCGCCGGGCCGGGTCCTCGCCGGGTCGGCGGTAGTCGAAGGTGATGACGCGACGCTTCTGGGTGGCTTCCCAGCAGGCGTCGAAGGCCGGTTCCTCGGCGCGCAGGCTCGGCGGCACCAGGTCGAGGCGGCTGGTGTCGATCTCGACGCCCTGGGCGGCGAGCTTGCGCATCGCCTCGGTGGTGGCCCGGGCCAGCGTGGCCTGCTCCCAGGCGCGCGCGGCGATGCCGAGCACGGCGGCCTCGTCGGCCTCGAACGTGATCTCCGGCAGCGAGGACGTGTCGGGCGAGATGCGATAGCCCTGCTCGTCCTCGAAGTAGCCGTCGAGTGAGCCCACCTCGATCACGACACCGAGCTCGCGCAGGTCTTCCTTGTCCCGCTCGAAGGCCTTCTCGAAGGCCTCGTCGCCACGGGTGTTGTCGGGGTATTCACCGTAGTGAGCCCGGCGGATGTCGCGCTTGGAGACGAAACGCGTCTGGGCGAGCAGCATGATGTAGAGATTGAGCAGTCGCTCCGACTTCTCCGCCATGAAGCTCCCCCTCCCCTGCGATCAGCGTGGACGGTCAGGCGGCCGCGAGGATGTCGATGACGAAGAACAGCGTGTCGGTGCCCTTGATGCCGGCGTCCTTGTTGCCCTTGTCGCCGTAGCCGTCGGCCGGCGGGATCGACAGGATCACGCGGGAACCGACGGTCTTGCCGACCAGGGCCTTGTCCCAGCCGGCGACGACCTGGCCCACGCCGATCGGGAAGGACGTGGGGTCCTTGGAGTAGGACTCGTCGAACGGCGCCTTGGCGTCGTAGACCTGGCCCAGGTAGTTGACCGCGATCGTCTGACCGCTCTCCACCACCGCGCCGTCGCCCTTGATCAGGGTGGTGTCGAGGAGGTTCTTGCTGGGCTTGTTGGCCTCGGCGAAGTCGAAGCCGGTGATGACACCGTCGGCCTCCACGAGGCTCGGCGACCACTTGGCCGCTTCGCGCTCCTCACCGGCCGGCTCGTCGCCGACGCGGGCCATCAGGTCGACCACGAAGACGAGGCCGTCCTTGTTGCCGATGCCGAGCTGGGAGTTGCCGGTCTCGCCGAAGGCGTCCGTCGCGTTGGCCGCCACGGCGACGCGGGAGCCGACCTTGTGGCCCTCCAGCGCCTTCTTGAACGGCTCCGAGATCTCGCCGATCAGCAGCTGCGGAGCCTTGGACTCGTAGCTGTTGTAGGCCTCTTCCTCAGTGAACCCGTTGCCGATCCAGATGTGGGCGAGTGCGCCGTCGCCGGCCTCGATCACCTCACCATCGCCCTCGGTCACGACCTCGGTCTCGATGTCCTTGGGGTCGACCTCGCCCTCCCACGTCACCTTCGGCGCCTCGCCGATGTCGCCGGTGATCTTCACGCTGTCGAGACCGCCGCCCGCGTCGGTCCCTGACCCGTCGTCGGAACCACACGCGGTGAGCGCAAGCGCGGTGAGGACAAGGGCGCCGCTGGCGGCGACGAGGCGGGTACGGGTGGAGCGAGACACGATGAGGTCACCTAATCCGTTGATGTGCAGGACAGCGCGGGCCACCCTATCCGGACCGCCTGAGACCTTGATGAACGATGCCAGTGGCTCCGCTTTGCGACCGCTGGTCACATGCCGTCGATGAGACGCTGCACGCGCTCGTCGTAGGCCTTGAACGGGTCCTTGCACAGGACCGTCCGCTGAGCCTGGTCGTTGAGCTTGAGGTGCACCCAGTCGACGGTGAAGTCGCGGCGGCGCTCCTGGGCCTTGCGGATGAAGTCGCCGCGGAGCCGGGCGCGCGTGTTCTGCGGCGGCACGCTCTTGGCCTCGAAGATCTTGAGGTCGGTGGTCACGCGGGCGACGGCTCCGCGCTTCTCCAGGAGGTAGTAGAGCCCGCGGTTGCGATGGATGTCGTGGTAGGCGAGGTCGAGCTGCGCGATCCGCGGGTGCCCCATCGGCAGCCCGTGCTTGGCGCGGTAGCGGTCGATCAGCTTCCACTTGATCACCCAGTCGATCTCGCGGTCGACCAGCCCGAGGTCGTCGCTCTCGATCGCCTTGAGGCCGCGCTCCCACAGGTCGAGCGCCTGCTCGATGAGCGGGGTGCTGATCTGGCGGCGGTCGACGAAGTCGCGCGCCTTGCCGAGGTATTCGGCCTGGATCTCCAGCGCACTCGCCTCACGGCCGTTGGCCAGGCGCACCTTGCGTCGGCCGGTCACGTCGTGGGAGATCTCGCGGATCGCGCGGATCGGGTTCTCCATCGTGAGGTCGCGCATCACCACGCCCTCCTCGATCATCCGCAGCACGAGGTCGCACGACGCCACCTTGAGCATCGTGGTCGTCTCGCTCATGTTGGAGTCGCCGACGATGACGTGCAGGCGGCGGTACTTCTCCGCATCCGCGTGCGGCTCGTCGCGGGTGTTGATGATCGGCCGGCTGCGCGTGGTGGCGCTGGAGACGCCCTCCCAGATGTGCTCGGCGCGCTGGGAGACGTTGTACGTCGCACCGCGGGGCGTCTGTGTGACCTTGCCGGCTCCGACGACGATCTGTCGGGTGACCAGGAACGGGATCAGGATGTCGGCGAGCTTGCTGAACTCCCCGGCGCGCCCGACGAGGTAGTTCTCGTGGCAGCCGTAGGAGTTGCCGGCGGAGTCGGTGTTGTTCTTGAAGAGGTAGATGTCGCCGGCGATGCCCTCGTCGTGCAGCCGCTGCTCCGCGTCGAGCAGCAGCCCCTCGAGGATCCGCTCCCCCGCCTTGTCGTGCGTGACGAGCTCGGTGATGTCGTCGCACTCCGGAGTGGCGTACTCCGGGTGGCTGCCGACGTCGAGGTAGAGCCGCGCGCCGTTGCGCAGGAACACGTTGCTCGACCGGCCCCAGCTGACCACCTTGCGGAACAGGTAGCGCGCAACCTCGTCGGGGCTCAGCCTGCGCTGGCCCTTGAACGTGCACGTGACGCCGTACTCGTTCTCGATCCCGAAGATACGCCGGTCCATGACCCCACCCTAGAACCGAGATGGGCACCATGCGCCCCGAAACACGCCACGTCTCAGGGCAGCGGGTCACCCGGGTCGCCCGGCGGGGTGCCGGGAGCCGGCGGCTGGGCCGGATCGGGAATCGGCGACGGCGCCCCGGGCTCGACCGGGTCGGTCGGCTGCGGGGCGGGCGGTGCGACGGGCGGAGCCGTCGGTGGCGGCACGTGGTGCTCCATCGGCTCGCCACTCAGCGGGTGCTCCAGCGGCGGCACTCCCCCGCTGACCTGGTCGGTCGGGTCGGTGGGGTCGTCGGTGACCGGCGCGGTCGGCGGTGTGGCTCCGGCGTTGTCGTCACCCTGCGGTACGTCGGGTTCCTCCGGGCCGCGGTCGCCGAGGATCTCGGCGAGGCGCGACTCCCGCAGCCGCACGAACTTGCGCGGCTGGGTGCGGGTGCGGTCGAGGATCGCGACCTCGAGGTCGTCGACCGGGATCACCCGGTCGCCGGCATCGGTGTGGCCCAGGGCCGCCACGGCAACGTGCAGAGCATCCTCGAGGCGGGCGCCCTCGACGTAGTGCTCCTTGAGGTGGGTGGCGACGATGTCGGCCGCGCCACCCATCACCGCGAAGCCGTGCTCGTCGGCGACCTGGCCGTCGTAGGTGAGGCGGTAGAGCTGGTCGTCGGCCGAGTGGTCGGCCACCTCGGCGACGAAGAGCTCGACCTCGTAGGGCTTCTCGCCGCCACTGGAGAAGATCGTGCCGAGGGTCTGCGCGTAGGCGTTGGCCAGTCCGCGACCGGTGACATCGCGGCGGTCGTAGGCGTAGCCGCGCATGTCGGCCAGCCGCACCCCGGCGATGCGCAGGTTCTCGAACTCGTTGTAACGACCGACCGCGGCGAAGGCGATCCGGTCATAGATCTCGGAGACCTTGTGCAACGCCTGCGAGGGGTTCTCGGAGACGAAGAGGATGCCGTCGGCGTACTGGATGGCGACAACCGACCGACCGCGGGCGATGCCCTTGCGGGCGAAGTCGGCGCGGTCCTTCATCAGCTGTTCGGGCGAGACGTAGAACGGGGTGCTCATGTGAGTCCTCAGATCAGGGCGGCCGCGGGGCCATCGGGGCGCTGCATGCGCGCGGCGAGCATCCGGTCGGCGATGTCTGCGACCTCGGCATCCGGCATCCGGTAGCCACCGTCGGCGGTGATGATCTGGACGACCGGGAAGATGCGACGGGTGATGTCGGGGCCGCCGGTGGCGGAGTCGTCGTCCGCGGCGTCGTACAGCGCCTGGATGACGGCCGTGACACAGCCCTCGGCCGTGAGGTCGTCGCGGTAGAGCTTCTTCAGCGAGCCGCGGGCGAACAGGGAGCCCGAGCCGACGCTGTGGAAGGCGGTCTCCTCGTAGCGGCCGCCGGTGACGTCATAGCTGAAGATGCGGCCCTGGTTGGCGTTGAGGTCGAAGCCGGCGAAGAGCGGCACGACGGACAGGCCCTGCATGGCGAGCCCGAGGTTGGCGCGGATGAGAGCGGCGAGCCGGTTGGCCTTGCCGTCCATCGAGAGCGTGGTGCCCTCGATCTTCTCGTAGTGCTCGAGCTCGGTCTGGAACAGGCGCACCATCTCGACGGCCAGGCCGGCGGCACCGGCGATCCCGACCACGGAGTACTCGTCCGCAGGGAAGACCTTCTCGATGTCGCGCTGGGCGATGATGTTGCCCATCGTGGCGCGGCGATCGCCCGCCATCACGACTCCGCCGGGGAACGTCGCGGCGACGATGGTGGTGCCGTGGGGCGCGAGGTCGCCGGCGTTGCC
>JBDSPC010000046.1:0-4266 GCA_039914485.1 Nocardioides sp. | reverse complement strand
GTCTTCAAGCGCTCCGGCCAGATCGGGCGACCGTGCCTGCTGGGCTACATCGACAAGTGCGCGGCTCCCTGCGTCGGCAACGTCACCGCCGAGCAGCACCGCGAGA
Source organism: Nocardioides sp. (assembly GCA_039914485.1). GTDB lineage: Bacteria > Actinomycetota > Actinomycetes > Propionibacteriales > Nocardioidaceae > Nocardioides. Next base: position 4,160 of record JBDSPC010000046.1, on the reverse strand, counting down.
TTGTCGACGACTTCTGCGACTTCATGGCCGGCAACACCGCCGCGTTCGTCAAGCGCATCGAGCGGGAGATGTATGCCGCCTCCGAGGCGCTCGACTTCGAGAAGGCCGCCCGCCTGCGCGACGACCTCGGTGCCCTGACCAAGGCCCTGGAGAAGCAGGCGGTGGTGCTCGGCGACGGCACCGACGCCGACGTCATCGCGCTCGCCGAGGACCCGCTCGAGGTCGCCGTACAGATCTTCCACGTCCGTGGCGGACGCATCCGCGGGCAGCGCGGCTGGGTCGCCGACCGCACCGACGACGGCGGCACGCCCGAGCTCGTCCAGGACTTCCTGCTCCAGTTGTACGGCGACGAGGCCGACGCCATCCCGCGCGAGATCCTCGTCCCGGCGCTGCCACCCGACGCCGGTCTGCTCGAGGAGCTGCTCAGCGACCTGAAGGGCAGCCGGGTCCAGATCCGGGTGCCGCAGCGCGGGGGCAAGTTGTCGCTGCAGGAGACGGTGGCCGGCAACGCCAAGCAGTCGCTGGTGCTGCACAAGACGCGTCGCGCCAGCGACCTCACCACCCGCAACCGTGCGCTCGAGGAGATCCAGCAGGCGCTGGCGCTCGACGAGGTGCCGCTGCGCATCGAGTGCTACGACGTCTCCAACCTCCAGGGCACCGAGGTGGTCGCGTCCATGGTGGTCTTCGAGGACGGCCTGCCGCGCAAGGGGGAGTACCGCCGGTTCGTGATCAAGCCCGAGCCGGGGGAGCAGGAGGTCACCCAGAACGACGTCGCCCACATGCACCAGGTGATCACGCGACGCTTCCGGCGCCTGCTCGACGAGCAGGCGAGGTCGGAGGCGGTCAACACCGACAGCGGCCCGATGCTCGTCGATCCCGAGACCGGGCGTCCGCGCAAGTTCGCCTATGCGCCCGGACTGGTCGTGGTCGACGGTGGTCCGCCGCAGGTCGCGGCCGCGCAGCAGGCCCTGACCGAGCTCGGCATCACCGACATCCCGGTGTGCGGCCTGGCCAAGCGCCTCGAGGAGGTGTGGCTGCCGGCCGAGGACGACCCGGTCATCCTGCCGCGCACGAGCGAGGGCCTCTACCTCCTCCAGCGGATCCGCGACGAGGCCCACCGTTTCGCCATCACCCACCACCGCTCACGCCGGTCCAAGTCCATGGTCGAGAGCCTGCTCGACGACGTCCCGGGCCTGGGTGAGGTACGCCGCAAGACCCTGCTCAAGCACTTCGGCTCGCTCAAGAAGCTGCGCCTGGCGGAGGCCGCCGAGATCGCGCTCGTGCCCGGCATCGGCCCGCGGACAGCCGAGGCGATCAAGGCGGCCGTGGCGAGCGCCGACGCGACCCGCAAGAATGGCGCCCCCAAGACCACAGGAGTCAACGCTGTGCAGATCAATACAGCGACCGGCGAGATCATCGAGGAGGACTGATGGAGGAGCCCATCACCGGCGAGCTCGTCATCGTCACCGGCATGACCGGCGCCGGTCGCAGCACGGCCGCCAAGGAGCTGGAGGACCTCGGCTACTTCGTGGTCGACAACCTGCCCCCGACCCTGGTGCGTGACGTCGTCCGTCTCGTCGACGACTCCCGCGGGGTCACGCAACCCATCGCGGTCGTGGTCGACGTACGCTCCGGATCGTTCTTCGACTCCTTGCAGGCCAACCGCCACCAGGGGGTCACCGGCCGGCCGACGACGCTGCTCTTCCTCGAGGCCACGGACGACGTCCTCGTACGCCGCCAGGAGGCCGCCCGCCGTCCGCACCCGCTGCAGGGGAGTGGTCGCCTGCTGCACGGCCTCCACCGCGAGCGCGAGGTGCTGGCCGAGGTCCGCGGCGACGCGGACGTCGTGATCGACACCACCAACCTCAACGTCCACCAGCTGACCGATCAGATCGCCGAGCAGTTCGGCACGCCGGAGTCGACCGCGCTCAAGGTCACCGTCGTCTCCTTCGGCTTCAAGTACGGCATCCCCGTCGACGCCGACTTCGTGGCCGACATGCGCTTCCTGCCCAACCCGTTCTGGGTGCCCGAGCTGCGTGCGCGCACGGGCCGTGACGAGGCGGTCGCCGACTACGTCAAGCTGCGCCCGAGTGCCCAGACGTTCCTCGACCAGTACGTCCCGATGCTGGAGAACGTCGCGGGCGGCTACCTCACCGAGGGCAAGCGGTTCATGACGGTCGCGATCGGGTGCACCGGCGGCAAGCACCGCAGCGTGGCCATGACCGAGGAGATCGCATCCCGGCTCAAGGCCCACGGCATCGACACCCGGGCCAGCCACCGCGACCTCGGGCGGGAGTGACGCCGGGATGGCTCGTTCGACCGCGCAGTCCGCGGTCGCCCTCGGTGGTGGCCACGGACTCTTCGCAACGCTCAGCGCGCTGCGACACCTCGTCGCCGACCTGACCCTCGACGAGCTCACCGCCGTCGTCACGGTGGCCGACAACGGCGGCTCGTCCGGGCGACTCCGCGGGGAGTTCGGCGTGCTCCCTCCCGGCGACCTGCGGATGGCGCTGGCCGCGCTCTGTGGCGACGACGAGTGGGGGCGCACGTGGGCCGAGGTCGTCCAGCACCGGTTCGCGGGCGAGGGCGAGATGCGCGGTCACGTGATCGGCAACCTGCTGATCGTGGGCATGTGGGAGCTGATGGGCGATCCCGTGCGCGCGCTCGACTGGGTGGGCCGCCTGCTCGGCGCGCGCGGCCGAGTGCTGCCGATGTCGATCACCCCGATCGACATGACCGCCTCCGTGCGCGGCCTGCACGACGACGACCCGACGCGCACCACCGAGGTCCGTGGCCAGGTGGAGGTCGCCACGACCCAGGGTCAGATCGTGTCGGTCGCACTCGACCCGCCGGACCCGCAGGCGTGTGACGAGGCCGTCGAGGCCGTGCTGGCCGCCGACTGGGTGGTGCTCGGGCCGGGGTCGTGGTTCACCTCGGTGATCCCGCACCTGATGGTGCCGTCGCTGCGCCAGGCGCTCATCGACACCTCCGGCGGGCTCATCGTGGTGCTCAATCTCGAACCCCAGGAGGGCGAGACGCCGGGCTACGGCCCAGAGGACCACCTCGCGGCGCTGTTCGAGCATGCGCCCGACCTGAAGATCCACACGGTGCTCGCGGATGTGCGTGGCGTCTCGCATCCGGAGGAGCTGGACCGGTTCGTCTCGTCGTCGGGTGCCACCCTCGTGATCGCGGACATCGCGGCCGACGGCGCCACCGACCGGCACGACGACGACAAGCTGGGGGCCGCCTTCGAGGCGATCATGAACGGTGTTCCGGTCGAGGGTGATTGACGCTCGTGGCAGGATCTGACACATGGCGATGACGGCACAGGTGAAGGCAGAGCTTGCCAACACCCAGATCACGAAGACCTGCTGTCGAAAGGCCGAAGTGGCCTCCATGCTGCGGTTCGCGGGCGGTCTCCACATCGTCAGCGGACGGATCGTGGTGGAAGCAGAGCTCGACACCGGCGCCGGCGCGCGTCGACTGCGCAAGGACATCGCCGAGGTCTACGGGCACCAGTCCGACGTCGTCGTCGTCCAGGGCAACGGCATCCGCAAGGGCAGCCGCTACATCGTCCGGGTGATCAAGGACGGCGAGGCCCTGGCCCGCCAGACCGGCCTGCTCGATGCCCGTGGCCGTCCCGTGCGCGGACTGCCGCCGGCGGTCGTCTCCGGCGGCGGGTGCGATGCCGTGGCCGCCTGGCGCGGTGCGTTCCTGGCGCACGGCTCCCTGACCGAGCCCGGTCGCTCGTCCTCGCTCGAGATCACCTGCCCCGGACCGGAGGCAGCGCTCGCGATCGTCGGAGTCGCCCGGCGCCTCGGCATCTCCGCCAAGGCGCGCGAGGTGCGCGGCGTCGACCGGGTCGTCATCCGCGACGGCGACGCGATCGGTGCCCTGCTGACCCGCCTGGGTGCCCACGAGTCCCTGATGGCCTGGGAAGAGCGCCGGATGCGCCGCGAGGTCCGCGCCTCGGCGAACCGGCTGGCCAACTTCGACGACGCCAACCTGCGTCGCTCGGCCCGCGCCGCCGTCGCTGCCGGTGCCAGGGTGCACCGCGCCATGGAGATCCTCGGCGACGAGATCCCCGACCACCTCAAGGAAGCCGGTGCCCTGCGGCTCGAGCACAAGCAGGCGTCGCTGGAGGAGCTGGGTCAGCTCGC
>JBDSPC010000512.1:0-2799 GCA_039914485.1 Nocardioides sp. | reverse complement strand
CGAACTCCACCCGGGACGCGCCCGGTGTCAGGGTGGAGGCGCCGCGCTGCTCCACCACGGTCGAGGGCAGGTCCAGCACCTCGAACACGCGGTCGAAGCTGACCAGTGCGGTCATCACGTCGATGCGCACGTTGGACAGGCCCTGCAGCGGCCCGAGCAGTCGCAGCAGCAGGATGCCGAGCGCGACCAGGGTCCCGACGGACAGGTCGCCCTGGATGGCGAGGTAGCCGCCGATGCCGTAGACCATCGCGGTCGCCAGCTGCGGAAGCAGCGTCATCGCCGCGAAGAAGACCCGGGTGAGCAGCGAGATCCGCACGCCAAGGTCGCGGACGACGGCCGCCTTTGCGGCGTACAGGCGATCCTCGGTCTCACGACGGCCGAAGAGCTTGAGCAGCATCGCGCCGCCGACGTTGAAGCGCTCGGTCATGGCGTTGCCGAGGTCGGCGTTGCCGTCCATCTGCTCGCGGGTGAGCCCGGCAAGCCGGTTGCTGACCCAGCGGGAGACGAGCAGCAGGAAGGGGAAGAGCAGCAGTCACAGCAGCGTGACCTGCCAGCTCAGCGCGAACATCGTGACGCCGACGACGAGCGCCGAGATCATGTTGGCGACCGTGCCCGACAGCGTCGAGGTGAAGGCACGCTGGGCGCCGATCACGTCGTTGTTGAGCCGACTGACCAGTGCACCGGTCTGGGTGCGGGTGAAGAACGCGAGCGACTGGCGCTGCACGTGGCCGAAGACCTGGACCCGCAGGTCGAAGATCAGCCCCTCACCGATCTTGCTGGAGAGCCAGCCACCGAGCAGCCCGAGCATCGAGTCGACGATCGCGACGACGCCGATCGCCACGGCCAGCCAGATGACCAGCTCGGTGTTGCCCGGCGTGATGCCGTCGTCGACGATCTTCTTCAGCAGGAGCGGCGGCGCCACGACGAGCCCGGCGTCCATGATCGTGACGGCGAGGAACGTCAGGATCGTCCGGCGGTGCGGACGGGCAAAGGTGAGCACCCGGCGCAGGGTCTTGCGCTCGATCCGGTTCTCGACGACGGTCCGGTCGGAGCGCAGGAACCGCCACGGCGGTCCGGCGCTGCCAGGTCCCATCATCGACATGGGGTGTCCCCCTCAGCCGGCGAAGGCGGCTGCGAGCGCGCGGAAGCGGCGTACCTGCGCCTCACGCTCGAGGCGGCGCTGCTCGTCCAGGTCACGGTCGGCTGCTCCCTGCAACAAGGTCTTGGTCTCGGAGACCACATCCACCATCGGTGCGGCCAGGGCGGCGGCGAGCTCGGCAACTGCGGCGTCGAGGTCGTCGGCGGGCACGACCTTGTTGGCCAGTCCGATGCTGACGGCCTCCTGCGCACCCACCATGCGGGCGGTGGCGCAGATCTCGAGGGCCCTGGCGTAGCCAACGCTCTCGACGAGCGGCTTTGTTCCCGTCAGGTCGGGGACGAGGCCGAGCGCCGACTCCTTCATCGAGAACTGCGCGTCCTCCGCGACGATCCGCAGGTCGCACGACAGGGCGAGCTGGAAGCCCGCGCCCACTGCGTAGCCACGCACCGACGCGATCGAGACGAAGCGCGGGTCACGCAGGAAGGTGAAGCCCTGTTGGAACTCGTCGATGGTCGAGGACACCTCCTCGTCGCTCAGCGCGAGCAGGCCGATCACGCTCTCCTGGCCCCGGGTGGCGGGGTCGAGCATGGCGCGGTCAAGCCCGGCCGAGAAGGTGGGGCCGTTGCCGGTCACCACGACCACCCGGACCTCGTCGGGGATCTGCCGGCCGATGTCGGCCAGCGCGCGCCACATCGCGGGAGTCTGGGCGTTGCGGACGTCCGGGCGGTTCAGCGTGATGGTCGCGACGGGACCCTCGACGATGTAGTCGAGGCCGACGGCGGCGAGATCGGGAAGCGTCATACGGCTGAGTCTCTCAGGATCTACTCGCGAGTACGCCGCCCGGTACCGATCTCAGGCCAGACAGAACAGTGTCAGGCCAGTGAGACCAGGTCGGCGTAGTCGTCGTTCCAGAGGTCCTCGTCGCCGTCGGGCAGGAGCAGCACGCGGTCGGGCTCGAGAGCGCGTACGGCGCCCTCGTCGTGCGTCACCAGGATGATCGCGCCCTCATAGGTGCGGATCGCGGCCAGCACCTCCTCGCGGGAGGCGGGGTCGAGGTTGTTGGTGGGCTCGTCGAGCAACAGCACGTTGGCGCTGGAGACGACCAGTGCGGCGAGGGCCAACCGGGTCTTCTCGCCACCGGAGAGCACGGCGGCCGACTTGTGCGCGTCGTCGCCGGAGAAGAGGAAGGAGCCCAGCACCGATCGCGCCTCGGCGTCGGTCAGCTGCGGCGCGGCCGACTGCATGTTCTCCAGCACCGTGCGGTCGGTGTCGAGCGTCTCGTGCTCCTGGGCGTAGTAGCCCAGCTTGAGGCCGTAGCCGGGCACGACGCGACCGGTGTCGGGCTGGTCGACGCCGGCCAGGATGCGCAGCATCGTGGTCTTGCCGGCACCGTTGAGGCCGAGGATGACGACGCGCGAGCCCTTGTCGATGGCGAGGTCGACGTCCATGAAGACCTCGAGCGAGCCGTAGGACTTGGAGAGCTCCTCGGCGGTGATCGGGGTCTTGCCGCACGGCGCGGGGGCGGGGAACTTGATCCGCGCCACCTTGTCGGCTGCGCGCTCGCCCTCGAGGCTGGACATCATCTTCTCGGCCCGCTTGAGCATCGACTGCGCGGCCGTGGCCTTCGACGCCTTGGCGCGCATCCGGTTGGCCTGGTCGGTGAGGGTCTTGGCCTTGGTCTCGGCGTTGGCGCGCTCGCG
>JBDSPC010000467.1:0-6823 GCA_039914485.1 Nocardioides sp. | reverse complement strand
TCGGCGAGACGCGCGATCTCGCTGTAGACCTGGCTCATCGCGGGGGACACCCAGTAGAAGCGCAGGGTCGCGTCGGCGCGCTGCTTGAGCTCGTACCCCGTCAGCGCGTCGCCGAAGGTGAGCAGCCCGAGCAGAGCGTAGGAGGTGACCGGAAGCTCTTGACCCATGGTCGGATCAGACTACTGTTCCTATTAGGACTATTCCTAATAGGAATCGGGCAGCGAAGGGGAGATTCGATGACCGGCACGATGACATTGGTGGGCACGCGCAAGGGCCTGTGGATCGGCACGTCTGATGCCGAGCGAACAGCATGGTCCTGGTCCGGGCCACACTTCCCGATGGAGGAGGTCTACTCCGTCCTGATCGACCGTCGCGGTCCGACTCCGCGCCTGTTTGCGGGCTGCTCGTCCAGCTGGTTCGGCCCGCAGGTCCGTCGCTCCGACGACCTCGGCAAGACGTGGCAGGAGACGCCCAACGGGGCGATCCGTTTCCCCGAGGACGCGAAGCTCCCCGACGGTTCGGATGCCACCCTCGCTCGGGTCTGGCAGCTCCAGCCCGGTGTCGAGGACGACGTCGTGTGGGCTGGCACCGAGCCGGGCGCGATCTTCCGGTCGACCGACCGCGGCGAGTCCTTCGAGCTGGTCCGGGGGCTCTGGGACCACCCGCACCGTGCCGAGTGGAACGAGGGGTTCGGCGGACAGGCGTTCCACACGATTCTCCCGCACCCCACCGACGGTCAGTCCGTGCTGGCGGCCCTGTCGACCGGTGGCGTCTACCGCACCAGCGACGGCGGCTCGACGTGGGCGCCGGCCAACCAGGGCGTCAAGGCGGAGTTCATGCCTGGGGAGCGCAACTACCCGGAGTTCGGCCAGTGCGTCCACAAGGTGGCGCGTGACCCGGCCGATCCCGACCGGCTGTTCCTGCAGAACCACGGGGGCGTCTATCGCTCCGACGACGGCGGCTCGTCGTGGCAGGACATCGCACCCGGCCTTCCGTCGGAGTTCGGCTTCGCGATGGTCACCCACCCGCGCGAGCCCAACACGGCATACACGTTCCCGATCGACAGCGCCGGCGCCCGCTGGCCGGTCGATGGCAACGCCCGCGTCTGCCGTACCACCGACGGCGGGTCGACCTGGGAACCGCTCGGCGAGGGCTCGCTGCCCGACGGGTTCTACGCGGCCGTGATGCGCGATGCGATGTGCGCCGACGACCACGACCCCGCGGGACTCTACTTCGGGGGCCGCAACGGCGCCGTGTGGTGCTCGCCCGACGAGGGCCGCACGTGGCAGGAGATCCACAAGGACCTGCCGGACGTGATGGTCGTCCGGGCCGCGGCCCTGTAGGACACTGACGCCATGGCCAGCTTCGAGATGTCCAGATCGACGATGATCAACGCCCCCGCTGACCGGGTCCATGCCCTCCTCAACGACTTCCGCGCATGGCAGCGGTGGTCGCCGTGGGAGGGACTCGACCCTGATCTCAGGCGCACCTTCACCGGCCCCGCGACCGGTGTCGGCTCCCATTACGCCTGGGCGGGCAACAAGCAGGCCGGCGAGGGAACCATGGAGATCACCGAGTCGACGCCGACCAGCGTCGCGATCGATCTCGAGTTCCTCAAGCCTTTCAAGGCCAGCAACGTCACGGCCTTCGACCTCACCGAGGCCGGCAGCGGCACCACCCGGGTGAACTGGACGATGACCGGCACCCGCGGGGTGATCATGGGCCTGATGGGCAAGCTCTTCTTCAACAAGGCGATCGGCAAGGACTTCGACAAGGGTCTCGCCCAGCTCAAGGCCGCGGCCGAGGCCCGCTAAGCCGCGCCGAGTCGAGTCGGGCTGTCCTCGTCTGCCCGCTCGCCGAGCGCCCTGGCCCCAACCGTTGGACCTGAGTCCGCAGAAGACTCAGGTCCAAGCGCTGTTGTCGGTGCCTCCTGCTCTCATGGATCTCAGGACCAGACGAGCGACCATCGGGGGAGATGGGATGGAGACAGAAGAGCAGGAAGCACGACCCGCGGCGACGGACGACATCAACGGATTGATTCGTCGCGTACGCCGCCTGGCGAAGTGGTCACAGCGTGAGCTGGCGCAGGAGCTTGGCGTCTCGCAGTCGGCCGTGGCGAAGTGGGAGACCGGGCGCACGTGCCCGTCGGCTCGGATGCTGGCGCGGATCCTCGGGCTCGTGGAGCTTGCCCTGGCCGCGGTGAAGGCAGACGGGGGCCAGGTTCGGCCGATGAAGAAGGTGGCGGCCCGAGATGCCGCCGACCGTCGTTATCCGGCGCACACGTTCGTGTGGGCCGAAGGGTGGTGGGCTCCGGAAGGGGCCGAGATGACAGCGTGGTTCACGCCGATTCTTGCTCGATCCGCAGACCTGGAGCTGCCCAAGGTTCGCTACAGCCGGCGGTGGGGGGCGTTTCGCCGGCCCACGCTCGCCGACCTGGTTGACCATCCGACCTGGCCCGAATTGGTCGCGGAGGCAAAGGAGGGGTGGCAGCCGCCTCGTCTCGACCGCGTCCCGCTTCCGGAGTGGGCATTCGCCGACACCAGGAAGTCCCGTAACCGCCGGCCCGAGGAGTTCCGCGCTCTCGCCCGCTCGGTGACTCGCAGCGTGCGCCGGGCTGAGACGCGGCGAGTCGCGGGCCGTGGTGCCGACTAGCCTGAACTCATGAGCGAGAAGCCCGACATCAAGCCCCGTTCCCGCGACGTCACCGACGGTCTCGAGAAGGCGGCCGCCCGCGGCATGCTCCGCGCCGTAGGCATGGGCGACGACGACTGGGTCAAGCCGCAGATCGGTGTCGCGTCGAGCTGGAACGAGATCACCCCGTGCAACCTGTCGCTGCAGCGGCTGGCGCAGGCCGTGAAGAACGGCGTGCACGCGGCGGGCGGCTACCCGCTGGAGTTCGGGACCATCTCGGTCTCCGACGGCATCTCGATGGGCCACGAAGGCATGCACTTCTCGCTCGTCTCCCGCGAGGTCATCGCTGATTCCGTCGAGACCGTGATGATGGCCGAGCGCCTCGACGGCAGCGTCCTGCTCGCCGGCTGCGACAAGTCGCTGCCCGGCATGCTGATGGCAGCGGCTCGCCTCGACCTCGCGAGTGTCTTCCTCTACGCCGGCTCGACCATGCCCGGCTCGGTCGACGGCAACGACGTCACGATCATCGACGCCTTCGAGGCCGTCGGGGCCTGCCTGGCCGGCAAGATCACTCGCGAGGAGGTCGACCGCATCGAGCGGGCGATCTGCCCCGGCGAAGGTGCCTGCGGCGGCATGTACACCGCGAACACCATGGCCAGCGTCGCCGAGGCCTTGGGCATGTCCCTGCCCGGCTCCGCTGCTCCGCCGGCCGTGGACCGTCGCCGTGACGGGTTCGCCCACCGCTCCGGTGAGGCGGTCGTGGAGATGTTGCGCCAGGGCATCACCGCCCGCCAGATCATGACCAAGCCCGCCTTCGAGAACGCCATCGCCGTCGTGATGGCCCTCGGGGGCTCGACCAACGCCGTACTCCACCTGCTCGCCATTGCTCGCGAGGCAGACGTCGACCTCGACCTCGACGACTTCAACCGCATCGGCGACAAGGTCCCGCACCTCGGCGACCTGAAGCCCTTCGGGAAGTACGTCATGAACGACGTCGACAAGATCGGCGGCATCCCGGTCGTGATGAAGGCACTGCTCGACGCGGGTCTCATGAACGGTGACACCCTCACCGTCACCGGCAAGACGATGCGCGAGAACCTCGAGGCGCTCAACCCCAAGGGCCTGGACGGCGACGTGCTGCGCGGTCTCGACCGGCCGATCCACGCCACCGGCGGCATCGCGGTGCTGCGCGGCTCGCTCGCTCCCGAGGGCGCGGTCGTGAAGAGCGCCGGGTTCGACGACACGACCTTCACCGGTACGGCACGGGTCTTCGACGGCGAGCGCAAGGCGCTGGACGCCCTCGCGGCCGGTGAGATCAAGGCCCGCGACGTCGTGGTGATCCGCTACGAGGGCCCCAAGGGCGGACCCGGCATGCGCGAGATGCTGGCCATCACCGGCGCGATCAAGGGTGCCGGTCTCGGCAAGGACGTCCTGCTCGTCACCGACGGTCGCTTCTCCGGCGGCACCACCGGCCTGTGCGTGGGTCACATCGCGCCCGAGGCCGTCGACGCCGGTCCGATCGCGTTCGTTGCCGACGGTGACGCGATCACCCTCGACGTCGCCAACCGCACCCTCGAGGTCGAGATCGACGATGCTGAGCTGGCCCGCCGCAAGGAGGGTTGGGAACCGCTGGCCCCGAAGTACACCCGCGGTGTCCTCGGGAAGTACGCCAAGGTCGTCCAGTCAGCGGCACACGGGGCCGTCACGAGCTGACACGCCTCTGGATCAGCCCAGGGTCAGTGCGGCTTGACCCAGATCAGCTCATCGCTGGCCCACTTCTCCTGCGCGACGGGCACGAGAGCCTTCAGCGCGTCGGTGAGTGAGCCCCGGCCGATCGTGGCCGAGCTGGCTTCGCCGTACGCCCGGCCCGCGGCGTTGTTGTGCAGGTCGATGCGGGTGTCGTGCGGGGTGTTTCGGCCCTCCTCGTGGGCGGCCGCGACGGCCTCGGCGACGGCGGACCCGTGGCGGCCGGCGATGTAGGCCTGCCAGATGAAGTGGCGCACGGCGTTTTCCAGGCCGGGCGTGCCGTCGGTGGCCGAGGAGGCGATCTGGATCGCCGCGGCCGACGCCGCCATCACGTCCGCGGCGGCCGACGCACTGGCGCCGGCGTCGCGGGCGGCGTTGAAGACGTGAGGCGCGCCGACGACGGCCTGCGCGGCCTTCTTGAGCGAGTCGAATGGAGAAGCCATGCGCCCACCGTGTCAGATGGGTGGGTGACCCGCACCAACGACTTCGGCCAGCCCATCGGCGTACCGGTGCCGGACTGGACGCCCCGACCCGCGACCGCGCCCGAGGTCCTCGTCGGACCGCGCGTGCGCCTCGAACGCCTGCGGCCCGATCACGCCGCGACCCTGCACGGGCCGATGGTGCTCGAGAGCTCGCCGCGGATCTGGACCTACTACCCCTACCCGGACCTCACGGAGCCGAGCGCATTCGACGCGTACGTCGCCACGCTGCTCTCGCTCCCGGCCGCCTGGCCGATGGCCGTCCTCACTCCGGACGGGGTCGGTCGGGGCGTGGCGTGCTATCTCCGCATGGACCCCGCCAACGGGTCGGTCGAGGTCGGCGGGATCGTCTATGCCGAGTCGCTGCAGCGGACCGCCGCAACGACCGAGGCGATGTACCTGATGCTGGCCCACGCCTTCGACGACCTCGGCTACCGTCGCTTCGAGTGGAAGTGCGACAGCCTCAACGAGCCGTCCCGGTTGGCGGCGGTGCGACTCGGTTTCACCTACGAGGGCCGCTTCCGCAACGCGATGGTCTATCAGGGTCGCAACCGCGACACCGACTGGTTCTCCATCACCGACGCCGAGTGGCCGGCGGTGAAGGCCGCCCTGGAAGCCTGGCTGGCACCCGACAACTTCTCCACCGATGGCGACCAGTTGAGGTCTCTGGCCGACTGTCGGTGACCAGTGGCACAGTGCAGGCCATGGACCAGCGGATCAGCTTCGTCACCCTGGCAGTGCGTGATCTCGGGGAGTCACGGAGGTTCTACCTCGACGGCCTCGGCTGGGAGCCGTGCATGGACGTGCCCGGCAACGTGTTGATGTTCGAGGTCGCCGACAAGCTCATCCTCTCGCTGTGGGACGTCGACGCGTTCACCGAGGAGGTCGGGCAGGCGCCCGGCGGGGGAGTCCCGCCGATCACCCTCGCGCACAACCTCGCCACCACCGACGGGGTCGACCGAGTGCTGGAGCAGGCCAAGGTGGCCGGCGCCGCCCAGGTGATCGACGCCGTGCAGCGCGAGTGGGGCGGCTATTCCGGCTACTTCGTCGACCCCGACGGCTTCCGCTGGGAGATCTGCCACAACCCATCCGAGCTCGGACAGAAGGTGCTGCCATGACCGAAGAACGCATGTTGCTCTATCGAGACGTCACCGCCGCGGGCCTCGACGACTGGCGGATGCTCGCGCGGGGCATCCATGCCCGCTTCACGACGGGCAACTTCGCCACCGGCCTGTCGTTCGTCGCCGCGATCGGCGAACTGGCCGAGGCCGTCAACCACCATCCCGACGTGACCCTGACCTATCCGCGCGTCGACGTGATGCTGACCAGCCACGACGTCGGCCACGTCACCCAGCGCGACCTCGATCTGGCGGGGCAGATCAGCGAGGCCGCGCGCAGCCTCGACGTCGGCTCCGATCCCGACAAGCTCCAGCAGGTCGAGCTCGGGCTGGACACCCCGGACCGAGAGGCCGTCCAGCCGTTCTGGGCGGCCTTCATGGACTACGAGAGCAACCGCGACGAGGTCCGAGATCCGCGTGGCCAGGGGCCGACCATCTGGTTCCAGAAATCCGGCAGCGACGAGCCCCGTCAACGCTGGCACTACGACGTCTGGGTGCCCGGTGACCAGGTCGAGGCTCGCCTCGACGCGGTGCGACAGGCGGGTGGCGCGGTCGTGGCGGAGTTTCCCGAGCACTCGTTCTGGGTGGTCGAGGACGCGCAGGGCAACCGTTCCTGCGTGTGCACGGCGGCCGGGCGGTGGGAGAAGACCGAGGAGTGACCGGCCTCGCCGGAGCCACATGGTGGGATCGCCGTACCGAATAATGGGACGGCTGGCAGAGTAGGTTGACGTCGGAGCCCCCCGACGACGACGGTAGGCGCATGCGCACTGACATCCTTGTACGCACGCGACGCGTGAGCTGAGGCCTTCCACCTCGACTGCTCTCGCGTCCTCCCCTCGTTGCCCGCCG
>JBDSPC010000461.1:0-3676 GCA_039914485.1 Nocardioides sp. | reverse complement strand
CCGGCGTCTGGCCGGCATCCTGATGCTGAGCCTGGCCCTCATCCTCGTGAGCAGCACCCTGTCCGGCTGCAGCTCCGACGAGACCACCGGACCGTCGCGACCGGCGGGCGCGACAGCCAGCCACGTGGGTTCGACCAGCCCGCAGCAGGAGCCGACCGACCTGGCCACCTCGGCCGAGATCGGCCGGATCGTCGGACGCCTGCCCGGCACACGACGCAAGGCCGTGCGCAAGGAGGTCACCGCCGTCATCGACCGCTGGTGGGAGGCGGCCTACCTGTCCGGCTCGGGCCCGGAGACGGACCTGTCCGGCGCCTTCCCCGGCTTCACGCCGGGAGCCCGCAAGCGGGCGACGTTCGACCGCGAGCTCATGACCAACGCCGATCTCGACACCGAGTCGATCACTCCGCTGATGCGCAAGGTGCGCCTCGACCTGCTCGCCGTGAACAGGCGTGCCCGGTCCGTGACCGCCCGCTTCGACCTCCGCGTCCGCACCACCGGCGAGCGCAACCGCCGCCTCCAGGTCCGCGGACGACTGTTCCTCACGCAGCAGGGCCGAGGCTGGCAGGTCTTCGGCTACGACGTCTCGAAGGGGTGGCTCTGATGGCCCGTCCGACCATTCGGCTCGCGCGCTCCCTGCGCACCGGGGTGCTCGCCCTGGTGCTGGCCGCGGCCGCGTTCGTCGTACCCAACTCGAGCGTGCAGTCCACTGATGTCGAGCTCGTGCGGATCAAGCGTGCCGGCGGCGTCTCGGTCGGACCCGACGTGATCTGGATCCTGGCTGTGGGCTCGGACGCGCGGCCGGGCGAGGACATGCTGCGCAGCCGCGGCGACGCGCTGCAGCTGATCGGCATCAACACGAAGACCGATGCGGCCACCGCGATCGGCGTGCCGCGCGACTCGTGGGTCTCGATCCCGGGGCACGGCATGAACAAGATCAATGCCGCGCTCTACTTCGAGGGGCCGCAGGGCATGGCGGGGGCGATGCGCAACCTGACCGGCATCAGCGCCGACTACGTCATGGTCACCCGGTTCCCGTTCTTCGAGGACATGGTCGACGACATCGGCGGCATCGAGGTCCGCAACCCGCGCCGCTTCTACGACCCCTACCTGAAGAAGGACGGGTTCAAGCAGGGCCGCATCCACCTCGGCGGCTACGACGCGATGGCCTTCTCCCGCATCCGCAAGTCGTTGCCGGGCGGCGACTTCGACCGCTCCGCCAACCAGCAGCGCACCCTGCGCGGCATCCACGCCCGCATCCGCTCGCAGGCCGACCGGCCCGGCTTCATCGAGCGCGGCGTGATGACCGTGCTCAAGCACATGTCGACCAACCTCGGTCCCGCGGAGCTCTACGAGCTCGCGCAGGCGGTGGCCCAGGTGGAGCCCGCCAAGATCACCACCTGCGTCATTGGCGGCCGGATCGGCGCGACGGCCGGGCAGAGCGTGGTCTTCCCCGACGTGGCGCAGGCCCGGCGGCTCGGCAACGCGGCCCGGGCCGACGCCACGCTGAAGGGCTGCTGACGCAGCTGCCTCAGCGCGGGTAGATGTGCCCGTCCGCGAGCCCGAGGTCGAGGACGACCGCGTTGGCGAACAGCTGCACGCGCAGGCCGATCGACTTGGCGCCGTACCGGCTGTCCTTGACGAGCTGGCGCTGGAGCAGTCCGGCATTGCCGGGCAGCTCGACGGTCTGCCCCGGCTCGGGTACGGCGACGGGCTGGCCCTGGTAGGTGATCGAGCCGATGCTCGAGGTGACGGTCGACTTGACCGGCTTGTTCTCCTTGCCGCGCATCTTGACCTGGCTGAACAGGTCGTGGATCTCCAGGCCGACGCCGGGGACCGAGGTGTTCGCGATCCGGACCGAGGAGAAGCCCTTGGCCAGGTCCTTCTTGGCGTGCTGGCTGCCGCGGTGGGAGTACGTGACACCGGTGACCCGGGCCACGAGTCCGCCGAGGACGCCCGCCGACGGCACCTGGAAGGTCTTGGTCTGGCCGAGCGTGCCCTCACAGGGGATCGACTTGTGCTGGACGTTGCCGAAGTGCAGCGCGCTCTGCAGGGCCTGCAGGTCCAGGGCGGTGCCGCCGGCGCGGAACACGCCGGCCGGGGTGGGCGCGCCGATCCGGGCGTTGGCCGAGCCGATCTCGAGGAGCTGACGGCTGCCGCCGGCATCGACGACGATCTCGAGCGCCATCGCCTCCGACGTGGCCTTCTTGCTGTTGGCGCTGCCGCGCACCTTGCCCAGTGCGATCGAGCCGAGGCCGGGGATCTGGATCGGGGCGGTGGCCGACTGGAGGACCTTGAAGATCTCGTTGGCGACGTCGTTGGTGCCCTGGAAGACCGTGTCGGTCACCTGCTCGAGGGGCGCGAGCAGGGCCTCGAGCGGAGTGCCCTGCAGGGGAGTGCCCTCGAGCAGCTCGAGCCTGATGCTCGCGAAGTCGAAGGCCTCCGCGTGGCCGAAGCCCTGCGGGGTGTGGAAGGCGTTGGCGCTCGTGGTGAGGCCCTCGATCACCAGCGAGGGCGTCTTGATGCCGCCGACGACGCCACCGATGCGGATGTCGCCGACGGTGTTGATGCCGCGGACACCGTGGGTGCCGCCCTCCTTGTAGGTGTCCGTGCGGCTCCGGCTCGCCGCGATGTTGATCAGCGGGTTGTCGGGAACGCTGAGCACCGACGTCTGCTCGGCCGACTGGCCGATCGCCCGCGTGCATCGCAGCTGGGCGTGCGCGTCCTTGAGGTTGAACGCCTCGACGTTGTCGGTGACCAGCTTGACGCCGTACACGTCGGCGCGGAAGCCGAAGTCGGTGAGGGTCGGTGCGGTGCGCTCGTCGGGAGCGGCGTTCGCCGGGGCGAGGCCGCTCGCGAGCAACGAGGTGGCGGCCAGGGTGGCCGCGAGGGTGAGGGCAGTGCCCGAGGTCAGCTTGCGCACGGTGGAGACTCCCGTTGGTCGACGCGTGTGTGGACCCACGCCCTGCGCACACACGCCGGGTTTGGGGTAACTCAGTGTTACCCCAGTGGTGCCGCAAGAAAACCATGAGAACAGACCATGTTCTCGTTTTTGGGACGGGACAGGAAGAAAGCGCCTCCGGCAGGATTCGAACCTGCGGCACCCGGTACCGGAAACCGGTGCTCTATCCCCTGAGCTACGGAGGCTCGGGCGAAGCAGACCTTACAAGGCCGGTCGTCCCGCGGCGACATCGGCTTAGGGAAACCGGTTCGGATCGGGGCAGCGCGCGCCGATAGGCTGGCTCGGTGACCCCGGACCAGCTCTCCCAGACCATCGTCGCCGTCCTCGAAGCCCTCGTGGCAGACGGCTCCGTGACGCTTCCCGACGGCGTCCCGACGACAGTCACGGTCGAGCGGCCGCGCCAGCAGGGTCACGGCGACTACGCCACCAACGTCGCCCTCCAGCTCTCGAAGCAGGCCGGCACCAACCCGCGCGCGTTCGCGGAGCTGGTGGCCGCTCGGCTGCGCGAGTCCGAGGGGGTTGCCGCGGTCGACATCGCGGGTCCCGGCTTCCTGAACATCACCGTCGAGGCAGGTGCCCAGGGGCAGGTCGCGGCCGACGTCGTCGCGGCCGGTGCGGCGTACGGCGCCTCCGACGCCTTCGCAGGCGAGAAGATCAACCTCGAGTTCGTGTCGGCCAACCCGACCGGTCCGCTCCACCTCGGTGGGGTCCGCTGGG
>JBDSPC010000379.1:0-3415 GCA_039914485.1 Nocardioides sp. | reverse complement strand
CCAGGAGTGCGGCGACCCGCCGCTGCTCCAGGGACGGATACGCGATCCGCGCGGCCGAGAGGTGACGAAGTGGCCCACGGCGGCTGACGATGCCCTCGTGGTCCAGCAGTGCCAGCCGCGGGTCAGGATGCGCGCGGCGCGGGTCGTACGGCGAAAAGGTGCCGTCAAGGTGGCATCAAGATTTTCCACCGGGCGTGGACGCGCCCCGAAGTCGTCCGGGTGAGGAAGTATTGGCCGTCCCGAGCAGCGATGGAGTGCGATGCAGCCCGACGACGTGACGATGGACGGCCTTGCCGACGAGCTCGACCGGCGCCTCGCTGCGGCGGATGCGGCCCTGCTCGCGCACTACCCGGGCGACCGTGGCGTGCGTCAGCCCGTCCATACGGTCTACGTCCCGGGGGACCGCTTCGACGCTGGCACCGTCACGAGCTGGGGCGCCGAGGCGATGGCTGCCCTCGACGCACTCTCCGAGCTCATCCCCGAAGGCGGCAACGTCCTCGAGCGGGTCCGCGCCAAGCTCGCGCGCGAGCCGATCGAGGACCTTCGCATCGACTTCGAGGACGGGTACGGCGTGCGGCCCGACGACCAGGAGGACGCCGACGTCGTCTCGGCGGCGCGTGCGCTGGCCGCGTCCGTCCAGGCGGGGTCGGCGTCGCCGTACAACGGGATCCGGGTCAAGTCCTTCGAAGCGCCGACGCGACGACGCGGGCTGCGCACCCTCGACCTGTTCGTGGGCGAGCTGGGCGACGGCCTGACCGACGGGTTCCGCGTCACGCTGCCCAAGGTGACGTCGGTCGACCAGGTCGCGGCGATGGTGACCGCACTCGAGTTCGTCGAGGCCAAGCACGCCCTGAAGGCTTCTCTGCTCGTCGAGATCCAGGTCGAGACGCCGCAGTCGATCCTCGGCTCCGACGGAACTGCGCTGGTGGCGCGGATGATCCAGGCCGGCGGGGGGCGCGTGACCGGCCTGCACTACGGCACCTACGACTACTCGGCGTCCCTCGGTGTTGCGGCGGAGCACCAGAGCATGGAGCACCCGGTCGCCGACCACGCGAAGGACGTCATGCAGGTCGCGGCGGCCGGCACCGGTGTCTTCGTCTCCGACGGCTCCACCAACCGGCTCCCGATCGGCGATCGCGACGCGAAGCAGGCGGCGTGGGCGCTGCACCTGCGACTGGTGCGACGCTCGCTCGAGCGCGGGATCTACCAGGGCTGGGACCTGCACCCTGCGCAGCTGCCGAGCCGGTTCGTGGCGACGTACGGCTTCTTCCGCGAAGGCCTGCCGACGGCCGCGACACGGCTCCGGGCCTACGTGCACGGCGGCCAGTCGGGCTACCTCGACGAGCCGGCGACGGCGGCCGCGCTCGCGGGTTACGTGCTCCGCGGTGTGGAGTGCGGGGCCGTGGACGAGGCCGAGGTCGACGAGCTGATCGGCGTCGACCGGATCGCTCTGGCACGCCTCGCGCGAAGGCCGGTCTGATGGTCGACCTCGATCTCGTGATCCGCGCCGAGCGCGTCATCGGCTCCGCCGGCGAGGTCGGTCGCCTGATCGGGGTCAGGGACGGAACCATCGTCGCGATCGAGCCGCTCGGCTCCGACCTCACCGGCGCCGTGACGGTCGAGCTGGCCGCCGACGAGGTGCTGCTGCCGGGCCTGGTCGACGCGCACGTCCACGTCAACGAGCCCGGCCGCACCGCGTGGGAAGGCTTCGCCTCCGCCACGCGGGCCGCCGCAGCCGGTGGCGTGACCACCATCGTCGACATGCCGCTGAACAGCATCCCGCCGACGTGCGACGTGCCGGCGCTGGACCTCAAACGAAGGACCGCCGAGGGCCAGGCGTTCGTGGACATCGGATTCTGGGGCGGCGCGATCCCCGGCAACGTCGCGGAGCTGCGGCCGCTGTACGACGCGGGCGTGCTCGGCTTCAAGTGCTTCCTGCTGCACTCGGGCGTCGAGGAGTTCCCGCACCTGAACCCCGACGAACTCGAGGCGGCGATGCGTGAGGTCCGGTCCTTCGACGGGCTGATGATCGTGCACGCCGAGGACATGCACGCGATCGACCACGCGCCAGCCGCGCACGGCGAGACCTACGACGACTTCCTCAAGAGCCGGCCGCGCGGTGCCGAGAACCTCGCCGTGGCCCAGGTGATCGAGCTGGCACGCTGGACCGGCTGCCGCGTGCACATCCTGCACGTGTCGAGCTCCGACGTGCTGCCGATGCTGGCCTCGGCCCGCCGCGACGGTGTGCGGATCACGGCCGAGACCTGCCCGCACTACCTGACGTTCGAGGCCGAGGAGATCCCCGACGGCGCGACGCAGTTCAAGTGCTGCCCGCCGATCCGCGAGGCCGCCAACCGCGAGCTGCTCTGGGACGGCCTGCGCGACGGCGTGATCGACCTGGTCGTCACCGACCACTCGCCCTCGACGCTCGACCTCAAGTGCCTCGACACCGGCGACTTCGGTGTCGCATGGGGCGGCATCTCCTCGCTCCAGCTCGGACTCTCCGCCGTCTGGACCGAGGCCCGCCGGCGCGACTTCACGCTCGTCGACGTCGCGCACTGGATGTGCGAAGCGCCCGCTCGTCATGCGGGCCTGCGGAGCAAGGGCAGGATCGAGATCGGCTTCGACGCCGACTTCGCGGTCTTCGCCCCCGACGACGCGTTCGTCGTCGACGTCGCGCGCCTGCATCACAAGAACCCGATCTCGCCGTACGCCGAACGCCCGCTCGCCGGAGTGGTGCGCAGCACCTGGCTCCGTGGCCGGCGCGTCGAGACCACCGAGCAGGCGCAGCCGTTCGGCCGCCTGTTGACCCGAGGAGGAGCATGACCAGCTACTACGTGCCGAGGGGCGGCCTGCCGGCCCAGACGGAGCTCACCACCGACCGGGCGACGTTCACCGAGGCCTATGCCGTGCTGCCACGGGGCACGATGCGAGACATCGTCACCAGCCAGCTACCGTTCTGGGACGACACCCGGCTCTGGGTCATCGCCCGCCCGCTGTCCGGCTTCTCGGAGACGTTCTCGCAGTACATCGTCGAGGTCTCACCCGGCGGCGGCAGCGACAAGCCGGAGCTCGACCCCGGCGCAGAAGGCGTGCTCTTCGTCGTCGACGGCACCCTCGCGCTGACCGTCGAGGGGGAGCCGCACGAGCTCGCCGCGGGTGGCTACGCGTTCCTCCCGCCCGGCTGTGCCTGGACGCTGCACAACACGAGCGGCGCCACCGCGAGCTTCCACTGGATCCGCAAGGCCTACGAAGCGGTCGACGGGATCGACGCTCCCGCGCCGTTCGTGACCGACGAGGGCGCCGTACCGGCTGGGGAGATGCCGGGCACCAACGGCGCCTGGACCACGCAGCGCTTCGTCGATCCGCTCGACGTGCGCCACGACATGCACGTCAACATCGTCAACTTCGAGCC
>JBDSPC010000373.1:0-9311 GCA_039914485.1 Nocardioides sp. | reverse complement strand
AGCCGGCGCCACGCCCAGCTCACCACCGACGGCAGCCGCTGGTGGGTCGAGGACCTCGGCTCCTCCAACGGCACCTACGTCGGTGGCGCGGTCGATGCCCTGCCCAAGACCCCGGTCGCGGCCGGGCAGAAGCAGGAAGTGAAGACCGGCGACCGGATCTACCTCGGCGCCTGGACGCGGATCGTGGTCCGCAAGGCCGCACCGGGCGAGGTCTGAACCGTGCTCGAACCCTTCCGCGTCGGCTTCGTGACCGGTGCGACCCCCGACAAGTGGGCGCGCGCGTGGCGCGAGCGTCGCCGCGAGACTCTCCAGCTCGTCCCGATCCTCGAGGCGGAGCAGGAGCACGGCGTCCGCGACGGCGACTTCGACATGGCGCTCGTCCGGCTGCCCGTCAACCGCGACGGGCTCCACTGCATCACCTTGTACGACGAGGTGCCGGTCGTCATCGCGAGCGCTGAGCACTTCATCGCGGCCGCCGACGAGGTGTCCCTCGCTGACCTCGCGGACGAGCAGCTCGTCCGACCTCACTCGAGTGGCTGGACCCCGGATGCGTTCCAGATGGACTGGCCGCCGATGTCGGAGAAGGACGCGATCGAGACGGTCGCTGCCGGCACCGGCGTCGTGATCATGCCGATGTCGATCGCCAGGCTCCACCAGCGCAAGGACATCGTCCAGCGCCCCGTGACCGACCTCGACCCGACACAGATCGCACTCGTCTGGCTGCTCGACCGTGATGCCGAGGACACCCAGACGTTCGTTGGCGTGGTCCGCGGGCGGTCGGTGCGCAGCTCGCGCTAGCAGTTCTCGCGCACCCAGGCGCCGAGCTCGACGGCGCTGGTCTCGATCGCGGCCGGCCAGTCCAGGGCGGACTCGTCGGCGGAGTCGGAGACGTGCTTGACCAGGCGGACGGGCACGCCGAACTCCTGGGCGGCCCACGCGACGGCGTACCCCTCCATGTCGACCAGGTGCGCGCGCTCGGCCAGTCGCGATCGCACGAGCGGGTCGGTGACGAAGGTGTCGCCGGTGGCCAGCACGATGTCGGAGCCGCCCACGGAGAGGCGCTCGCGCACGTCGTAGCCCAACGACCGCAGCATGTCCGCACTGATGTCGTGGTTGAGCACGACGCCGGGTTCGTGCAGCCCGGTGACGTCGTCGCGCAGGGAGCCGGCCGTGCCGATGTTGACGACCGTGAGGCCCTCGAGCGTCGGCTGGGACGCCAGCGCCCGGGCCGTCGCGACGGCGGCCGCGGTCTTGCCCATACCGGTGATGACCAGCGGGAACGACGACGGGACATGGGCTGCTTCGGCGGCCGTGGCGGCCACGACGAGGGTGTGCACGACGTCACGCTAACGGTCGCGAGTTGACGGCCGCAGGTCCGGACCACCTATGGTCGAACGCTTGCGCGCTCAACAACTACTCACACCACCGGGAGGTGTCACGACCTCGTGACCCAGGCTCCGCCGCACGATCACAAGCTCCACGACCACCCCATCTCCGACGCCATCAAGTCCCCCACTGACTCCGTCATCCCGCACCCCGCGCTGGACGTCGAGCCGGAGGCCGAGGCGCACCGACCGCAGGTGATCGACAAGGTCGTCTTCGGCGTCACCGCCGCAATCGCGATCGCCTTCGTGCTCTGGGGCTTCCTCGACACGGCCTCCCTCTCGAGTGCCTCGGGCAGCGCGCTGACCGGCACGATGAAGTACCTCGGCTGGCTGTTCGTGCTGTCGGCCTCCGGCTTCGTGGTGTTCGCCCTGTGGCTCGCGCTCGGCAAGTACGGCAACATCCCGCTGGGTCGCGACGGCGACGAGCCCGAGTTCTCGACGATCTCGTGGGTGGCGATGATGTTCTCCGCCGGCATGGGCATCGGGCTGATGTTCTACGGCGTCAACGAGCCGCTCACGTTCTTCGCCGACACGGCCGGCTTCGCCCCGCCCGGCACCGAGGGGCTCTCCGACCCACAGCGCGCCGAAGCGGCCATGGCGCACACGCTGTTCCACTGGACCCTGCACCCGTGGGCCATCTATGCCGTGGTCGGTCTCGCGATCGCGTACGGCGTCTACCGCAAGGGCCGCCTGCAGCTGATCAGCGCCGCGTTCGAGCCCCTGTTGGGCAAGCACGCGCACGGCCCGGCCGGCAAGGTGATCGACATCCTGGCGATCTTCGCGACCCTCTTCGGGTCCGCTGCCTCGCTCGGTCTCGGCGCCATCCAGATCGGCTCCGGTCTCGAGATCGTCGCCGGCATCGGCACGGTCGGCAACGGCGTCCTGGTCGCCATCATCGCGATCCTGACCGTCTGCTTCATCCTCTCCGCGGTCTCCGGCGTCGCCAAGGGCATCCAGTGGCTCTCCAACATCAACATGGTGCTGGCCCTGTCCCTCGCCGCGTTCGTGTTCGTCGTGGGTCCCACGATGTTCATCCTCAACATGGTGCCGAGCTCGATTGCGGCGTACGCACGCGAGCTGCCCACGATGGCGGGACGCACCAACGTCGAGGGCGAGCAAGCAGCCGCGTGGCTGAGCAGCTACACCGTCTTCTACTGGGCCTGGTGGATCAGCTGGACCCCGTTCGTCGGCATGTTCATCGCGCGCATCTCGCGCGGTCGCACCATCCGCCAGTTCGTGACCGGCGTGCTGCTGGTGCCTTCACTGGTCAGCCTCGTCTGGTTCGCCATCTTCGGCGGCTCCGCGATCAAGCTGCAGATGGACGGCGTCGACATCTACGGTTCCGGCGGCGTGGAGGGACAGCTCTTCACGATGCTCGACCAGTTCCCGCTGGCCACCGTGGCCAGCGTGCTGGTGATGATCCTGGTCGCGATCTTCTTCGTGTCCGGGGCCGACGCCGCGTCCATCGTGATGGGATCGCTCTCGTCCAACGGCGCGATCGAGCCGAAGAGGTTCCCGGTGATCTTCTGGGGCTGTGCGACCGGCGGCGTGGCTGCGGTCATGCTGCTCGTCGGCGGCGACACCGCGCTCGACGGGCTCAAGACGATCACCATCGTCGCGGCGGTGCCGTTCGTGCTGGTGATGATCGGGCTGTGCGTCTCGCTCGTGAAGGACCTGAGCACCGACTCGATGATCGTGCGCACGCGCTATGCCCGCGAGGCAGTGCACGACGCCGTGATCGCCGGGGTCACCGAGCACGGCGACGACTTCCGGCTCACGGTCGAGCAGGAGCCGGAGTCGATCGACTCCTCGGCGTCCTCGGAGGACTCCACGGCCTGCGCTGGTCGCTGGGGAACGAGATCGGGCTGGATCAGCCCATTGACCCCGATCTCGTTCCCCAACCCAGGGGCTCACCAGGACGTGCTCAGCGGCCGTCCCTCGTGGAAGCCGGCGGCGGACTGGACCCCGATGACCGCGCGCTCGTGGAACTCGCGCAGGTTCGATGCTCCGGCGTACGTCGCGGACGACCGCAGCCCCGAGCAGATCTGGTCGATCAGGTCCTCCACGCCCGGGCGACCCGGGTCGAGGTACATCCGCGACGACGAGATGCCCTCCTCGTAGAGCCCCTTGCGGGCCCGGTCGAAGGCCGACTCGTTCGTCGTCCGGTTCGCGACCGCCCGCGCTGACGCCATCCCGAAGCTGACCTTGAAGGCCCGCCCGTCGGCGTCGTGCATCAGGTCGCCGGGTGACTCGTGCGTCCCGGCGAACCACGAGCCGATCATCACCGAGCTCGCGCCGGCGGCCAGGGCGAGCGCCACGTCGCGCGGGTGCCGCACTCCCCCGTCGGCCCACACGTGCTTGCCCCGCGCCCGAGCCGTGGTCGCGCACTCGAGCACCGCAGAGAACTGCGGACGCCCGACCCCGGTCATCATCCGCGTCGTACACATCGCACCGGGCCCGACGCCGACCTTGACGATGTCGGCACCGGCATCGATCAGCGCGTCGGTGCCGGCGGCGTCGACGACGTTGCCGGCGGCGATCGGCACGTTCGGATCCAGCTTGCGGATCGCCTTCAGAGCCTCGAGCATCCGCTCCTGGTGGCCGTGCGCGGTGTCGACGACGAGCGTGTCGACGCCGGCCTCGAGCAGGCGGGCAGCCTTGTCGGCAACGTCGCCGTTGACCCCGACCGCTGCCGCGATCCGCAACCCGCCGGTGGCGTCGACGGCAGGTGTGTAGAGCGTCGCGCGGAGCGCACCCAGACGAGTGAGTACGCCGACTAGCTCCCCGGCAGGGGACACGGCCACAGCCAGGGTGGCCTTGGCCGCGTCGAGCGACTCGAAGACCGCGCGCGGGTCGGCGTCGTGCGCGACCTGCACGAACTCGCTGTTCATCACCTGGCCGACCTGGGCGAAGCGGTCGACCTCGGCACAGTCGTGCTCGGTGACGACACCCACGGGACGGCCGGCATCGACGACCACGGCGGCGCGGTGGGCACGCTTGGGCATCAGGGAGAGCGCCTCGGCGACGGTCTGCGTCGGGTGCAGCTCGATCGCGGTGTCGAAGACGTGGTTGCGCTTCTTGACCCAGCGCACGACGTCGGCCACGACCGCGATGGGGATGTCCTGCGGGATCACCGTGAGCCCGCCACGACGGGCGACCGTCTCGGCCATCCGCTTGCCGGCGATGGCCGTCATGTTCGCGACGACGAGCGGCAGGGTGGCCCCGGTCCCGTCGTCGGTGGCGAGATCGACGTCGTAGCGGCTCGCGATCGCCGAGTGGCGAGGCACCATGAAGACGTCGTCATAGGTCAGGTCGTACGGCGGAGCCGCATCGTGGAGGAAGCGCACACCAGAAACCTACGTGACCTTCCCGCCGCCCGGATCGTTCTCCCCCTGTGCGCCCACTGAGCAGAGCCCTGACCCTTGTCATGTTCGCGAGCGCTGCGCTGGTGCCCTTGGTGGCGCCCACCAACGGAGCCGAGCCGGCTGCGGCGTACACCGTCCAGACGCTGCACTTCAAGGTGAGCGCCGGCGCCGCGCAACCGGACTGCGACATCGTCGGCGACCTCTACCTCCCGAAGAAGGCCTCGACCAGGAACCGCGTGCCCGCGATCCTGACCACCAACGGCTTCGGTGGCAGCAAGGACGACCAGGCGGAGGTCGGTGAGCTGTTCGCGAGCCGCGGCTATGCCGTGCTCAGCTATTCGGGCCTCGGCTTCGGCGGCAGCGACTGCAAGATCACCCTCGACGACCCGGACATCGACGGCGTCGCGGGCAGCCAGCTGATCTCCTTCCTCGGCGGCAAGCCCGGGATCGCCTTCACCGACGACGCCCACACCAAGCCGTTCGCCCCGTTGCGCGTCATCACGCGCGACAAGGGTGCGCACGACCCACGCGTCGGGATGATGGGCGGTTCGTACGGCGGACAGATCCAGTTCGCCATCGCGTCGGTCGATCGCCGGCTCGACACGATCGTGCCGGCCATCACCTGGCACGACCTGTCCTACTCCCTCGGCCCCAACAACGCCGGCCCGGCTCCCGGCGCCGCCAAGCTCACGTGGGCGCTCGGCTTCACGGCGGCCGGCGCTGCCGACGGGCTCCAGAACGGCCAGACCGACCCCGACCGGCTGTTCGGCTGTCCCAACTTCGCCGACTTCGTCTGCCCCACGCTCGTGCAGTCAGGCGTTACCGGACATCTCGACGAGGCAGGAATAGCGGGCCTGCGGCACGCGTCCGTGTCGTCATACGTCAAGAAGATCCGGATCCCGACGCTGCTCCTGCAGGGCGAGGCCGACACGCTGTTCAACCTCAACGAGGCGCTGGCCAACTACCGCGCGCTGCGCGCCCAGGGCACCCCGGTCAAGATGATCTGGCACAGCTGGGGCCACTCCGGCGACCCGGCGCCCGGCGACTTCGACCACGACGCGCTCGACCCCCGTGGGCAGTACGAGACCGGGCGGATCGTGGACTGGTTCGACCACCACCTCAAGGACGAGCGCGTCTCCACCGGACCGCGCTTCGCCTACTTCCGCGACTGGGTCGACTACGACGGCAACGCCCGCCCCGCCTACGCCACCGCCGAGAGGCCGTCGGTCGGCGCGCCCTACCGGCTCCACCTCGGGGCCTCGACGTTGACGCCCGAGCCCGGCGCTGCCGGTTCGCAGTCGTTCGTGACGCCGCCCGCAGGAGCACCCGCAGCCACCAACCCGCTGGACGCGATCAACTACCTCACGCCCGTCTCGCTGCCCGAGGCCAGCGCCCCCGGCACCTTCGCGAGCTGGGACACCGGTGCCCTTGCCGAGCCGCTCGACGTCGTGGGCTCCCCCGTCCTCGACCTCACCGTGGACGCACCGGTCGCCGCGGCCGCCGCGACCGGCGACCCCTCGACCATGCTCGTCCTCTTCGCCCGGCTCCAGGACGTCGCACCCGACGGCACCGCCAGCGACATCAAGCTCCAGATCGCGCCGTTCCGGATCGCCGATCCGACCAGGCCGGTGCGGGTGACGATGCCCGCGATCGTGCACCGGTTCGCGGCCGGCCACCGGCTCCGTCTCGTCGTCTCCAGCAGCTCGATCAACTACCGCGGCGGCCTGGTGTCGCAGCCCGTCACCATCGCCGGCGGCCCGACGCAGGCGCTGACCCTGCCCGTCGTCAGCTGACCGGCAGGCCGCGGCGCGGTTTGAGACCGACGTCCTTGAGCTCGAGCTCCGCGAGCCGCCGCACGATCGCCGGGTCACGTCGGCGCCAGTCACCGGCGGGGTCGTCGCTCACCTTCGCGAGCACCCGCATCGGCTGGTTGGTCAGCGCCCGCAGCGCGAAGAGGTCGAGGTCGTGGCCGGAGTCGATGAACTTCAACCCCGCCGTCGCCTCCCGGATGAACCGCAGCCTGCCCGGCACGTAGAACGCCATCACCACCAGGATCGGGATCAGCGCGATCGACAGGCCCAACACGTTGGCCAGCTTCTCCACCGCCGCCACCGACGACCGGCCGGCCGCGGCCAGCCCGTCGGAGGCATCGGCCGCCTTGTCGAAGGGCGTCGCGACCTCGTCGCCGATGAGCGGTACGTCGTCGAGCCGGCCACCGGCGTCACGCAGCTGCCCCGCCATGGCGGACGCCGACTCGTCGGTCTGGCGACCGGGCGCGGCCAGCGCCAGGGTCCCGTCGTGGACCACCAGGCCGATCCACACCCACATCACCAGCCAGGCGACGAACATCAGGTCCACCACGAGCTGGAACGTGCGACGGCCGGAGGTGTCCGCGTAGAGCTTCATGCCCTCATAGTGCCGTCAGAGACCCTGCTGCAGCTCCGCCCACGTGCGATCGATGTCCGCGCGTGTCGTGCGCCAGCTGCCCACGGCCAGCCGCATCGCGGCCCGCCCCTCGACCACGGTGTGGCTCAGGTAGGCCACCCCGCTCGCGTTGAGCCGGTGCATCGCCGACAGGGTCTGCTCGTCTCCCCCGACGTGCCGGAAGACCACCAGGCTCAGCGATCTCGCCGTCACGAGCTCGAGCCGCTCGTCGTCGGCGACCAGCTCTTCGACGTACGCCGCAAGGTCGACGCCGTCGCGGATGTGGGCCCGCAGTCCTTCGAGGCCATAGGTCCGCAGCACCGCCCAGAGCTTCATCGCGCGGAAGCGGCGGCCGAGCTGCGGGTGCCAGTCGCGGAAGTCGACGACGGCGCCCGACTCGGAGGCCGGGTTGCGGAGGTATTCGGGAGTGATCGACAGCGCGTCGATCAAGGCGCTCCGGTCGCGCACCCACAGGACACTGCAGTCGAAGGTCGTGAGCAGCCACTTGTGCGGGTTGGTCACGATCGAGTCGGCGAGGTGCACACCGCTGAGCAGTCGATCGCGGAGCTCCGGGCACACGGCAGCCACGCCCGCCCACGCGGCGTCGACGTGCAGCCACGCGCCCACCCCGTCGATCGCCTCGGCGATGGCCTGGACGTCGTCGATGGCGCCGGTCGAGGTCGTGCCGACGGCGGCCTGCACGAAGAGCGGCGTCCAGCCGTCGTCGATGTCGTCGGCGAGCCTCAGCTCGAGCTCCCTGACATCCATCGCCTGGGTGGCGGGATCGACCCCGATCGAGCGCACGCACTCGGCGCCGAGCCCGGCCATCATCACGGCCTTCATCAACGACGAGTGAGCCTGCGACGAGCCGTAGACGGCCCACCTGCGCGCGCCGACGCCGGACTCGCGCGCGGTGCCGTCACTGGCCCGGTGCAGCGCGGCCAGCAGCGCGGCGAAGGTCGCCGTGGATGCGGTGTCCTGGATGACTCCCCCGCCGCGGCTGTGGTCGAGCAACCGGAACTGCTCGGGCAGGCCGAGCGCCTACGCCAGCCAGTCGACGACGACCTGCTCGATCTCGGTGACCGCCGGGCTGGTCGCCCAGATCATCCCCTGCGCGCCGATGCCGCTGGAGATCAGGTCACCGAGGATCGCGGCCGGCGACGAGTTGGCCGGGAAGTAGGCGAAGAACCTCGGGTGCTGCCAGTGCGTGAGGCCGGGCACCACGAGCTCGTCGAGGTCGGCCAGGAGTGCGTCGAACGGCTCTCCGGTCTCCGGCGGCGACACCGGCAGGGTGCGGCGTACGGCGCCCGGTGACACCTGCGAGAGCACCGGCAGCTCGTCCAGGCCGGCCCAGTAGTCGGCGATCCAGTCGATCGCGGCGTGGCCCTGGCGGCGGAACTCCTCGGGGGTCATGTGGTCTCCCATGGCCCGAAGGTACTGCTCACGGTTGAGCGGGCGTACTCAGGGACGGTCGGGTAGCGCGACAGGTCCGCCGCGGGCCGGGGGCGACGAGTCTTCTCTCATGCCTACCTCACCCAGCACCACCGCCAAGAACACCACCGCCTTCGCCGCCCAGGCCGCGATCTCCTTCGGCGCCGCGCTCTTCGCGATGCTGGTCGGGGTCTACTTCATGGACGCCGACCCGTGGGTCAAGGGCTTCATGGCCCTCGGCACCCTCTACCTCACGACCTCGACCTTCACGCTCGCCAAGGTCGTGCGGGACATGCAGGAGGACAGTATGGTCGTCCACCGCCTCGACGCCGCCCGTCTCGACAAGGCCCTCGCCCAGCACGACCCCTTCAAGTCCGCGTAACGCCGTACGAACGAAAGCCCCTCCCGGATCACATCCGGGAGGGGCTTTGTTGCGTTTCAGGGCGTCAGCGCAGCTCGGCGCTGCTCAACCCCAGGATCCGGCGGGCGATGATCAGCAGCTGGATCTGCTGGGTGCCCTCGAAGATGTCGAGGATCTTGGAGTCGCGCGACCACTTCTCCAGCAGCTCGGCCTCGCTGTAGCCGACCGAGCCGGCGAGCTCGACGCAGCTGAGGGTGATGTCGGAACCGACACGGCCGGCCTTCGCCTTGGCCATCGAGGCCTCGAGCGAGTTGGGCTTGCGGTTGTCGGCCATCCACGCCGCCT
>JBDSPC010000353.1:0-2731 GCA_039914485.1 Nocardioides sp. | reverse complement strand
TGGCTCAATGGGTCGCCGTCCGGATCGTTGCTGCCGGCGCTCGAGAAGTGGACCGTGAGCGGCTCGAGACCCTTGGTGACGTCCGCGGTGGCGGCGGCCACGGGCAGGTGGGACTCCGTGTTGTAGGTGACGCGGTAGAGGGCGCCGGGCCAATAGGTGAGGTAGTAGAGCGAGTCGTCGGAGGCGACCTTCAGGTCGACCACGCTGCCTGCCTGCTCGTCGAAGTTCCGGACTGCGGTGACGTTGCCGTCTGCGTCGAGATCGGCGGTCTTGATGAACCCCTGGGCGTAGTCGCCGAAGAAGAGGTCCCCTTGATACTCCGGGGGGAACATGTCGCCCCGGTAGACCGGGCCGCCTGTCACCGCGGCGCTGTCCCCGTTGTGCGGATAGGCGTGGATGGGGTTCTCATAGCCGGGACAGGCCACCGGGCACGCACCCTCGTGCACGGGCCAGCCGTAGTTCCCGCCCTTGACGATTCGATTGACCTCTTCCCACGTGTAGTCACCGACGTCGCCGCCATAGAGCCGCCCAGTGGCGCTGTCGAACTGGAAGCGCCAGGGATTGCGAAACCCGTACGCCCAGATCGCGCCCAGCTTCCCGGGCTGGCCCGCGAACGGGTTGTCGGCCGGAATCGAGCCGTCCCGGTTGATCCGCAGGATCTTCCCGTGGGGACTGCTCAGGTCCTGGGCGTTGGTTCCGTCCCCGTTGTCGCCGACCGCGAAGTAGAGCTTGCCGTCCGGCCCGAAGCGGATGCTGCCGCCCACGTGCAGGAGGGTGGACGGCGAGGACGTCCTGAAGAGCTCGAACGGCCCGTCAGTGCCCACGTCGTCGGCGGCGCTGAACCGGACGAGGTGATTGAGGAGGTCGTGGCCCGTGTAGTAGAAGTAGACGTAGTGGTTGGAGACGCCGAACTCCGGATCGAAGGCGATACCGATCAGGCCCCGATCGCCGGTGTCCTCGGACGGCAGTACGGCGAACGGCGTCGGCAGCAGCTCGCCGTTCTTCACGATCTTGATCGTGCCGGCGCGCTCGAGGATGAAGACGCGGCCGTCAGGCGCAATCTCGAAACCACTGGGGCCCTCGAGGCCGCTACCGACGACCAATGACGTCTGGAAGTCCTCGGGCGGTGCGGACAGCGCCGAGGGCGTTGACACGAGGCCCGCGAGGGTGAGTGCGAGGGCACTCACCACCGAGATCGCAGCCTTCCCGAGACGTCTCATGCGCGCCAGTTTTCGCCGAGCGCCCCTGAGGCCCTCCAACCGGACGAGAAGTTACTCAGTGTGGGTGACGCTGGCGCCGCGCGAGTCCTCCTCCTGAACGGGGCAGCGGCGCCTCATCCCCGGTTTGGGGCAATTGGCGATCGACCCCTGTCCGGAGGGCCGGGTGTGCCTGCATGGTCGAGAAGACCGGCAGGGCGGACGGGACGGGAGGGCCGGATGGGAGCGGATGCGCAGCAACGAGCCCCGAGGCGAGTTGCGTGGCTGGACGGCGTACGCGCCCTCGCTGCGCTCTACGTCGTGCTCCACCACGTGTGGCTGATGAGCTATGGGGGCTATCCACGCAACGACGGCCCGTTCTACCTGGGATGGCTGGTGCACGGGCATGTCGCGGTGGCCGTCTTCATCGTGGTGTCAGGCTTCTCCCTGGCCCTGGGGCCGAGCCGGCACGAGATGCGGCTGCCTGCGGGGGGCGCGGACTTCATCCGCAGGCGATTCTGGCGCATCGTCCCGCCCTACTGGGCGGCGCTGGGGCTGTCGGTCGTCTTCGTCGTGCTCGGATGGTCGGTGACGTCGACCGGTGAGGCGATCGGAGTGCGCGACGTCGTCATCCACGCCGTGCTCCTCCAGGACGCCGTGGAGAACGTGTCGCCCAACGGCGTGTTCTGGTCGATCGCCGTGGAGTGGCAGATCTACTTCTTCTTCCCCCTCCTGCTGTTGTGCTACCGCAGGATCGGGCCCTGGCGGTCCACAGGACTGGCGGCGGCGGTGGTGGTCGCGCTGCACGTGCTCGCTCAGCCCTTCTCCTCCCTGGCGCTCCTCGACCGGTTCACCCCGCAGTTCGCAGTCCTGTTCACCTTCGGCTGCCTTGCCGTCGCCGTCGTCGGTCGGGTTCCGACAGCCGTGGCGGCTCGGAGTGCCGTGCTGATCTGGCTGGCCTTCGGCGTGCTGCGCGCCGTCATCGGTCCCGAGTTCGTCGCGGAGTCCTACTTCTGGGTGGAGCTGTGGCTCGGCACCGGTGTTGCGCTCGGGTTCGTGGCCCTCAGCGAGGGTGGCCTGACGGGGCTGGCCCGGGTGCTCGAGCACCGGGCGCTGGTCTTCCTGGGCCACATGGCCTACAGCCTCTACCTGGTGCATGCGCTGTTCCTGGACCTGATTCGCATCCACGTGCTCGCGCCCTTGGGCGTGCAGGGCGGCGAGGCCTTCTGGCCGCTGCTCCTGCTCGGTGTCCCCGTTGCCGTGGTCGGTGCCTGGGCCTTCTTCCTCGTCTTCGAGCGTCCGTTCCTCACCATCCGCAGCGCTCGCCAGCTGGCGCAGGCGCTGTCGTGGCGGAGAAGGTCGCGGGGTGCGGCCAAGGAGCGCCCGGTGGGCGCAGCCGAGATCGCGGGCTGACCCGTACCGAGGTCAACGGGGAACGTGTCCTCCATATCGGGGAAAAGCACCCGCACCTGACTTCTCACCACCACCGCGTCGTCAAGACTCGGCTGGCCCGATCACGTACGAAGGGACGCATC
>JBDSPC010000339.1:0-6614 GCA_039914485.1 Nocardioides sp. | reverse complement strand
CGAGCAGCTCCAGGTCGCTCAGCAGCCGCGACCCGTCGATGACGAGGCGACGGCCGTGCTCGGTGAGCATCACCCCACGCCCGACCCGCTCGAGCAGGGCCACCCCCGCCTGCTTCTCCAGGCGCTTCACCTGCTGGGAGATCGCGCTCGGCGTGAAGCCGAGCGCGTCGGCGGCGCCGACCACGGAACCGTGCGTGTCGACGGCGCGGAGACTGGTCAGGGCGGCCAGATCAATCATGTAGCGATGCTACATCGTTGAGCCAACAACACGTTGCTGGTGCTTCACGGTCATTGCGACGAGACTGGCTCGCGTGAATACTCGTGACTCGCTCCTCGCCGCCCTCGTCGCGACCATCTGGGGCTTCAACTTCGTGGTCATCGACTGGGGCATGGCCGACGTCCCGCCGTTGCTCTTCGTCGCGATCAGGTTCACCGCCGTTTTGCTGCCCGCGATCTTCTTCATCAAGCGACCGGATGCGCCGTGGCGCAGCATCCTGGCCGTCGGGGTGTTCATGTCCTTGGGCCAGTTCGGCTTCCTGTACGTCGCCATGTCGGCCGGCATGCCGCCCGGGCTCGCCGCCCTCGTGCTCCAGGCGCAGGTCGTCTTCACGATCGTCATCGCCGCCGGCGTGCTGCGCGAGATCCCGAGCGCCGCCCAGACCGCCGGCGTCGCGCTCGGCGTGGTCGGGCTGGTGATCGTCGGGGTCGGTCGCGGTGGACACGTGCCACTGACCGCCCTGGCGCTGTGCCTGCTCGGCGCCCTCTCGTGGGGCATCGGCAACGTCGTGTCCAGGGCGGCACGCGTGCCCGGCGGCCTGGGCCTGACCGTCTGGTCGGCGTTGGTCGTGCCGATCCCACTCCTCGCGCTCTCGCTGGCCATCGACGGACCGGCAGCGGTGACGGACGCCCTGACCGGCTTCGGCTGGCCGGCGGCGATCTCGACGCTCTACACCGCGGGACTGGCCTCCCTCGTCGGCTACGGCATCTTCAACAGCCTGCTCGCGCGCTGGCCTTCGAGTGCGGTCGTACCGTGGGTGCTGCTCGCCCCCGTGGTCGCCATGGCCTCCGCGTGGGCGATCCTCGACCAGCGACCCAACGCTGCCGAGGTCGGCGGGGGCGTGCTCCTGCTGGTGGGTGTCCTGGTGGCGCTGCGTCCGCGCGGCGCCGTACAAGAAGAACAAGATCTCGTGGAGGAAGACCTGTGTCTCACGTGAACATCGGCGACCGGAGCGTCGCCCAGCTCGGCTTCGGCGCCATGCGCCTCACCGGCGCCGCACCCTTCGGTGCGGCCCCCGACCGCGACACCGCCATCGCGGTTGCCCGCGCGGCGGTCGAGGCCGGCTGCCAGCTGGTCGACACCGCCGACGCCTATGCGCTCGGCCTCAACGAGGAGCTCGTCGCCGACGCCTTGAGTCCGTACGGCGACGACGTCCTCATCGCAACGAAGGCCGGCCAGGCGAGGCCGGGCACGAGATGGGTGCCGCTCGGACGCCCGGACTACCTGATCCAGCAGGCGCACGTGTCCCGGCTGCGGCTGAAGCTCGACGTGATCCCGCTGTTCCAGCTGCACCGGGTCGACCCGACCGTGCCGCTCGCCGACCAGGCGGGCGCGCTGAAGCACCTGCTCGACGACGGCGTCGTGACGGCCGTCGGCCTGAGCCAGGTGAGCGTCGCCCAGCTCGAGGAGTTCCGCGAGATCGTGCCGATCGCGTCGGTGCAGAACAAGTACTCCCTGTCCGACCGCACGGACGAGGACCTGCTGGACCACTGTGAACGCGAGGGCATCGCCTTCCTGCCGTGGCGACCGCTCGAGGTCTCGGAGACGGTCGCGCCGACCGTGCAGCCGATCGCCGACCGGCTCGGCGTGACCGCGTCGCAGGTCGCGCTGGCGTGGCTGCTGCAGCGGTCGCCGGTGATGCTGCCGATCCCGGGGACGGCATCGCTCTCCCACCTCGCGGAGAACGTCGCCGCGCGGGACCTCACCCTGGACGACGAGGCGCTGGCCGCGCTCGGCTAGAGCGCCGCCCGTCCCGCCTCCAGCCTGGCGACGGGGACGCGGAAGGGCGAGCAGGAGACATAGTCGAGCCCGACCTCGTGGAAGAAGTGGATCGAGCGCGGGTCACCGCCGTGCTCGCCGCAGACTCCCAGGTGCAGGTCCGGGTTGGCCTCACGGCCGTCGACGGTGGCCTTGCGCACGAGCGCGCCCACGCCGTCCACGTCGAGGGACTCGAACGGTGACACCGGGAAGACACCCTGCTCGAGGTAGGTGCTGAAGAACGACGCCTCGACGTCGTCGCGCGAGAAGCCCCAGGTCATCTGCGTCAGGTCGTTGGTGCCGAAGGAGAAGAACTCCGCGGACCCGGCGATCTCACCAGCCGTCATGGCTGCCCGGGGGAGCTCGATCATGGTGCCGATCTTGTGCGGGATCGTGACGCCGAGCTCCTCCTCCACGTCCAGGGCGACCTGCTTGATCCGGGCCTTGACCAGGTCGAGCTCACGCACGCTGGCCACGAGCGGGATCATGATCTCCGGCTCGGCGCGGCCGCCGCCCCGGATGCGCTCGGCCGCGGCCTCCAGGATCGCGCGTGCCTGCATGGTGAACAGCCCCGGGATGACGATGCCGAGGCGGTCACCTCGCATGCCCAGCATGGGGTTGGACTCGTGCAGCCGCTGCACCGCTGCGAGCAACTTGCGCTGGCGCTTCTTGCGCTGGCCACGCACGTCGGCGACGGCCATCGCGACGCTCAGCTCGGTGATGTCGGGGAGGAACTCGTGCAGGGGCGGGTCGATCAGGCGGATGGTGACGGGCAGGCCGTCCATCGCCTCGAAGATCTGCAGGAAGTCCTGCCGCTGCAGCACGAGCAGCTCGTCGAGCGCCGCCTCCTGGCCCTCGTCGTCCTCGGCCACGATCAGGTTCTCGACGAGCTGGCGGCGCTCGCCCAGGAACATGTGCTCGGTGCGGCACAGCCCGATGCCCTGCGCGCCGAAGCGCCTGGCCCGGGCCGCGTCATCGGCCGTGTCGGCGTTGGTGCGCACCGTCAACCGCCGCTTCGAGTCGGCATGCTCCATCAGCCGGGTGACGGCCTCGACAAGGGGCTGGTCGACCTCCTCGCCCTCGAAGTGCCGCACCACGAAGGACGGCACGACCGGCACCTCGCCGTCGAAGACCTCGCCGGTCGATCCGTCGATCGAGATGACGTCGCCCTCCACGATGGTCTTGCCGCCGCGCACGGTGAACCGGCCCTCGCGGGTGTCGACGTCGAGCGACTCGGCGCCGCAGACGCAGGTGCGGCCCATGCCGCGGGCGACGACGGCCGCGTGCGAGGTCTTGCCGCCGCGGCTGGTCAGCACGCCCTTGGCGACCATCATCCCGTGCAGGTCCTCGGGGGTGGTCTCCTTGCGCACGAGGATGACGTCCTCGCCCTGCTCGGCCCACTCCACCGCGGTCGCCCAGTCGAAGACGGCCTTGCCGACCGCGGCGCCGGGGGAAGCGTTCATGCCGACGCCCAGGAGCACCCTCTCGGCCTTGTCGTCGAATCGCGGGAACATCAGGTTGGCGAGCTGCTCGCCGTTGACGCGCCGCAGCGCCTCGTCCATGTCGATGAGGCCCTCGTCGACCATGTGTACGGCGATCCGGAACGCCGCTTCGGGCGTGCGCTTGCCGACGCGGGTCTGCAGCATCCAGAGCTTGCCGAGCTCGACGGTGAACTCGATGTCGCACATGTCGAGGTAGTGCGCCTCGAGGGTGGCCATGATCTCGAGCAGCTCGTCGTGCGACTTCTTGTCCACCTTCGCCATGTCTGCCAGGGACACCGTGTTGCGGATGCCGGCGACGACGTCCTCGCCCTGTGCGTTCTGGAGGTAGTCGCCGTAGACGCCCTGGTCGCCCGAGGCGGGATCGCGCGTGAAGCAGACGCCGGAGCCGCTGGTCATGCCGCGGTTGCCGAAGACCATCGCCTGGATGTTGACCGCGGTGCCGAGGTCCTCGGGGATGCGCTCCTGACGGCGGTAGAGGACGGCTCGGTCGGTGTTCCACGAGTCGAAGACCGCCTTGATCGCGCGGTCCATCTGCTCACGGGGATCCTGCGGGAACTCGATGCCGGCGTGCTCGCGGATCAGCTCCTTGAAGGTCTCGATGAGTGCCTTCAGGTCGTCGACGTCGAGGTCGAGGTCGTCGGTGACGCCCTTGGCGTCCTTCGCCGCATCGAGCTCGTCGGAGAAGTGCTCGCCGTGGATGCCGAGCACGGTGCCGCCGAACATCTGCAGCAGGCGACGGTAGGAGTCCATGGCGAACCGCTCGTCCTCGCTCTGCCGGGCGAGGCCGGCGACGGACGCGTCGTTGAGGCCGATGTTGAGGACGGTCTCCATCATCCCGGGCATCGAGAAGGCCGCCCCGGAGCGCACGCTGACCAGCAGCGGGTCGTCGGCGTCGCCGAGCTTGCGGCCCATGTCCTGCTCGAGCTTGGCGAGGTGCTCGCTCACCTCGGCGGTCAGGCCCTCGGGCTCGCTGCCCTCCTTGAGATAGGCGCGGCACGCCTCGGTGGTGATGGTGAACCCCGGCGGCACGGGCAGGCCGAGATTGCTCATCTCCGCGAGATTCGCGCCCTTGCCCCCTAGCAGGTCCTTCTTGCTCTTGTCACCTTCAGCAAAATCGAACACCCAGTGGCTCATCCGGTCATCTTGCACCCGGCCGCCGACTTTTGGGCAGGGGGCCGTTCCGGTGGACGGTCAGTTGCCGGATTCGGTGTACGCCGCACCGCCGGCCAGCCCCGATCGAACCGCCGCCTCGATCCGGCGCGCGGTGAAGTCGGTCGCCCGCTCGCGCACCTGCTCGGGCGTGCAGAACTGCGCGTCGCGGATCTCGCGCTCCTGCTTGACGATGGTCTGGACGATGGCCGCGGCGTGCACGCCGCCGTCGAAGACCAGGCAGACGGCGTCGTCCCAGCCGCCCCACGGTGGCAGCCAGTCGGTGAGCAGCAGGTCGCCGGCCTCGATGGTCAGGCCGAGCTCCTCGTCGACCTCGCGGCTGACCGCGAGCCGGGGTGACTCGCCGACCTCGACCACGCCACCGGGCAGGTCCCAGTCGTTCTTGTAGGTGAGCTGGCAGATCAGCACCCGGCCGTCCTCGTCGCGGATCAGCATCTGGCTGATCGCGCGCTTGCGGGGCAGGAACGAGTTGAGCAGCGAGCGGAAGCCGCCCGGCTGGTCGAGGGGCGCGTCGGTGCTCAGCCGGGCGTAGACGACGCGGTCGACGGCCTCGTCGCCGACGGTCACGCCGCGCATCACGCCCTCGCGGTGCATGCCGGACCACGTCGCGAGCCGCTGACCGGTCTTGTCGTCGGGGTCGACCCAGGTCTCCACGCGGGAGTGTTCGGCCAGTGCGTCGGCCACGCTGCGGCGTACGTCCTCGATCGTGTGCTCGTGGCTCCAGGCCAACCGGGCGATGCCCTCGGCCACGGTCGTCACGTCGATCGGCTGGCTCACGCCGCCACCCTAGCGAGCAGCCTCACGCCGTCGACGACGAGCCGGACGTCAGGTGGAAGGCCGGCTGCGAGAGGGCGGGCACGACGATCACGCGCGGCTCGCGGCCCAGGATCGAGGCCGCCTCCCGCAACGCCTCCTCGACGGTGGCGGTGGTGCGAGCGCCCATGGCGCGGGCCAGGTCGGGGCGCTCGGCCCCGGCCAGGAAGAACTGGGAGGAGTGCTCGCGGACGATGCCGCCGACGTAGATCATCGAGAATGCGTGGAACGGGTGGTAGCCGTCGTGGTGGCGGTAGCTGTCGATCCAGTGCGGATCGGTGGCCAGTGCCTCCTGGTGGGCGACCATGTCGGCCGGGTGCTGGCAGGACTGGAGCAGCTCGAAGGCCGCGACGTACGGCGGGAACTCCGCGCTGTTGAACCAGCCGTCGCAGATCGCGGCAGCAATGACGATCGGCTTGTCGACGAGCGCGCGCTTGGTGCGCACCAGGCTCGAGCCCACGGCCTGCGTCATCAGGATCGGGTTGGAGCCCATGCCCGCGCCGTAGTGGAAGTTGCGAGGGATGCCGACGAGCAGGACGTCGGCCGGCGGGCCGTCGACGACGAGGTCGGTGCGTGCGGTCGCCAGCGGCCACGACGCCTGCTCGACGTCGGGGATCCGCCCGGCGTAGACGCCGAGCTGGCGGGCCCTGGAGTCGAGCACCGCGTCCACGGTGAAGAACGGCTGCGGCATCTCCTCCTCCATCCGCTGCCCGATCGCGCGGAGCTGGTCGCGGAAGCGGCTGCGGGTCGAGACGGGCACGAAGTCGTCGCGGTAGAGGCTACGCGGGGCGTGGTGCGAGGCGATCGAGCGCCAGCTGGTCAGACCGGTCGCCGGCATCTTGTAGCCGCCGCTGAAGCCGCCGTACGGGTTGCCGGCGGTGTGCCCGATCATGATCGCGAGGTCGCTCTCGACGACCGCCCGGTTGACCTGCACCGGGTCGCCGAGCGCGGAGACGCCCAGGTCGACCATGCCGTCGGGGTCCTCCGCGTCGTGGTTGACGATGTTCTCGCGGGGGAGCCGGGCCATCGTCTCGGCCCCGAGATAGCCCTCGAACTCGTCCCAGCGGTTCTTGCGGTGCAGTCCGATGGCGCAG
>JBDSPC010000281.1:0-7240 GCA_039914485.1 Nocardioides sp. | reverse complement strand
CGAGCAGGGGACCGGCCATCGCGCGGGCCTCCTCGGGCAGGGCGTTGCCGAGCGCGCCGACGGCGGAGCCGGCGATCGGCTCGACGAGACGCTTCCAGACGTCGGTGGTCTCCACGATCCACTCGGCGCGACTCCACGCGGCCGTCGTGGTGACGCCGGAGGGGAAGTCGGTGGCGTCGTCGAGCCAGTGGTCGGCGAGTCGGACGGCGTCGGCGACGGCGTCCTTCTGGGCCTGGGTCGGCGTCGGGTCGGGCTCCTGGGCGGACAGCTTGCGCGCGGTGTCCGTGACGACCGCCCAGTTGACCGGGCCGTCGTGGGGCTGCATGAACGCCTGCATCTGGTTCATCAGGGAGCTCAGGTCGGGCATCTGGCCGCCTGCCATGCCGCTGAACAGCTGCTCGAAAGGCGTGCCCTTGAACGGGTTCTGCTCGTCCGGTCCGTCGCCGGGGGTCTCACTCATGATGCAACCGTACTCACCGCGCCCCAGCGGCTACCTACACTCGGAGCCATGACGCAGGCTCCCTCGCACACCGCCGTCCGCCTCGTCGAGATCCGCGACGAACCCCTCGACGTCACCGAGGTCGTCGCCGCCCTCGACGACGACGCGGCCGGTGGGCTGACGCTCTTCGTCGGCCGGGTGCGTGATCATGACGACGGACAGGGCGTCACCTCCCTCGACTACAGCGCCCACCCCACGGCCCTGGCCCGGTTGCGCGAGGTCTGCGACCGGGTGGCGGGGGCGTACGACGTGCACGGACTCGTCGCCGTACACCGCGTCGGGCACCTGGAGATCGGGGACATCGCGGTCATCGTCGCAACCACCGCCGCACACCGTGGCGTGGCGTTCGACGCGTCGCGGGCCCTGATCGACACCTTGAAGTCGGAGGTGCCGATCTGGAAGCACCAGCGTTTCGCGGACGGTGCTGAGGAGTGGGTCGGCCTACCCTGAGGCCGTGGACATCCTGCTCTGGCTCGTGGCGCCCGCCCTGGTGACCGTCGGCGCCATGGTGTGGGTGAGCTGGCTGGGCCGTGAGGGTCGTGGCGAGGTGGATCGCGACGTCGCCGTACAACGTCTGCAGAAGGCCCTCGAGAAGGACCACCGCAGCAAGCACCCCGTGCGACCGGACCGGGTGGCCGATCGCAGCACCGGCATCGCGGTGCGCCCCACCCGCCGCTGATCAGAACTGGATGACGGTGCGGATGATGACTCCGGCACCTACGGCGCAGATCCCGAGCGCGGCGCCGTAGCGCAGGAACGTCCGGACATTGCCGCCCAGGAAGCCACGCCGCTCGGCGAGACCCTCCAGCCGCAGCACCAGGTCGCGGGCCAGCAGGCCGACGGCGGCCAGGGACAGCGCCATCCCGATGCCGAAGGCGACCACCAGGACGAAGCCGAACCAGGCCCGACCGAGCGCGCCGGCCGCGAGCAGCAGCAGCAGCGCCGACGGACTCGGCACCAGGCCGCCGACCAGGCCCATCACCCAGACGCCCCAACGTCCCGGGGCGACCGTGGCGGGCTCGGCGGGCTCTGCGGGGGCCGGCGTCTCGACGGCCGTGGCCACCGCGACGGAGCCGTGCTCGTGCGCGTGTCCGTGCTCCTGGGCCGGGACCTCGGTGTGCTCATGACCGTGGCCGTGGCCGTGGCCGTGGCCGTGGCCGTGGCCATGACCATGACCGTGGCCGTGCCCGTGCCCGTGGCCGCCGTCGCCGCCCGAACGGAGCCGGGCGAGGAGGTAGATTCCGAGTCCGACGATCAGCAGCCCGGTCGCCAGCGTGAGCCAGGGGTACAGCCGGGCCGGGACGAAGGCGCTGCTCAGCGAGACGAGCAGGCCGAGCAGCAGCACCGACCCGGTGTGGGCGGCGGTGACCGCGCCGCCGACAGCCAGCGCGGAGCGGACGGAGGAGTCGCCGCGCTGGGAGAGGTAGAACGCCATCACGGTCTTGCCGTGCCCGGGGGACAGGGCATGGGTGGCGCCGAGGGCGAGGGCTGCGAGGAGCGCGAGACCGGCGGCCAGCCAGCCGCTGTCACCGAGCAGGGCCGTGGCCCGGGCGGAGAGCCAGGTGCCATCGGTGGCGGTCGGGGCGCTGTCGCCAGTGCCGGGCAGGACGCCCGCGGGGCCGCCGGGCGAGACGACCAGGGTCGCGGAGGCGACGTCGAGCGGGGACTGGAGGAGGTCCTTGGGGTAGGACGTGAGGCGGTCGCTGGTGCTCTCGGCCGGGACGTCCGAGCTGGTCAGGGTCATCTCGTCGCCGACGGCAGTGACCTCGCGCCAGCCCACCGAGCCGGGTGCGGTGCGGTCCTGGAACGTCACCTCGCCGGCGCCGATGTCGGCCGCGCCGGAGTAGGCGCACGTGATGCGGGTAATCGGCAGTCCGCCCTCGCCGTCAGCGGTCGACGCCGACGAGCTCTCGAGGGTGAGGGGTACGGCGGTCCCGGTGACCGAGAGGTCGAGCTGGCGAGCGGTCGTGGTGCACTCCCGCTCCGCGAGGGCGGGGAGGTCGTCGATGGCCTTGCCCAGCTGGGCGGTCGGGATCTCGGCCAGGTCGACGACGTGGTCGACCTCGACGCCGGTGGGGGAGACGAGGATGCCGGTGTAGCGGTTGATGGTGAAGTTGCCGAGGGGATGCGCCGAGGCGGGTGCCGCGGTCACGAACAGGCAGGTGGCGATCGCACCGAGGGCGAGCAGGAGACGGGCGAAGGTCTTCATCGGGTGCTCTTCCTGGAGAGATCGGAGAGGGTGGCGACGGCCTGGTCGCGCTGCCACGGTGACAGGCCGGGGTCGGTGGCGAGTCCATGCCGCAGGTGGGTGCGTGCCGCGTCGGTCATGCCCAGCGCTGCCTCGATGGTGCCGCGGTGGATCCAGAACTTCGCCTCGGGGCTGTTGAGGCGGGTGGCCGCCTCCGCGATCGGGAGTGCGTCGGCGTCACGGCCGACGCGGTGCAGGGCCCACGCGTAGGCGTCGGCGACGTGGACGCTGGTCCGGCGGTCCCACTCGGCGCGGGCCTGGCGCAGTGCCTCCTCGGGCGAGCCGTGGTCGGCCTCGAAGAGCGCGGTCTCGAAGTCGGTGTCGACGCCGCTGGCGCCGAGGAGCTCGATGGTGGTGCGGACGACGGCGAACTGGGCGTCGGCCTCTGCGGGCCGGTCGAGGTGGAGGAGCAGCTCGCCGAGCTCGGTGACATATTCGGGCAGCGGCTGCTGGGCGACGACGTCCTGCCACGTCTCGACGGCCG
The DNA here is from genome assembly GCA_039914485.1 of Nocardioides sp. Taxonomy (GTDB): domain Bacteria; phylum Actinomycetota; class Actinomycetes; order Propionibacteriales; family Nocardioidaceae; genus Nocardioides. Next base: position 4,009 of record JBDSPC010000281.1, on the reverse strand, counting down.
CGTCGAGATCACCGCGGGCCGTCTTGAGGCGGGCCGAGGAGACCTTGGCGGGGAGGTAGGTCGGCAACGCCTGGCGGGCGACGGCCAGGTCGCGACCGGCGGCCTTGAGGCGGCCCTGCTTGCGCAGGATGTCGGCACGCAGGGTCAGCACGTAGGCCTTGTCGGCGCGGCTGCCCGAGGTGGAGGTGCGGAGCAGGAGGTCGCCGGCCCGGTCCAGGTCGCCCCGGAGCTCGTAGGCGTAGGAGTAGCGCGCGGAGATCGGCGTACTGGGCTGGAAGCGGTCGGCGATGCGCAGCGCCCGGAGCTGTTCGGGGTAGCGGCCGAGCTCGTTGAGCGCGTCGACGCGGATGGCCAGTGCGCCGAGGTCTCGGGGGTTGATGGCGAGGGACTGCTCGGCGTTGTCGAGGGCACCCGCGAAGTCGTGGCGGGCCGCGTCGATCGCGGCGGCGGCGGCCAGCGCCGTGAAGTTCTCGTCCGACTCGATCTCGAAGGAGCGGGCGGCGGCCTCGTCGGCCTTGTCGTAGTAGGTCGCGTTGCCGGTGATGCGGGCCTGCTCGACGTAGGCGACCGCGAGGTTGGCCCAGGACACGTAGTCGGCAGGCAGGCGGCGCAGCGTGGACTGGAGTGCGGTGATGGAGGCCGCGAGGTCCTGGCCGGAGTCCGGCACGACTCGCGCGACGGATCCCACGGGGGCGGTCGGATCGGAGTCGGACGTGCTGGCGACGCCGATGCCGCCGGAGACGGCGAGGACGACGCCGATGCCGACGACGGTCAGGCTTCTACGCATGTGAACGGGCTCCTACCGATGGATCGGTGGTTCCGCCCGACCGCGCGACGAGTGGTCGCGCGGCCGGGCAGATGGTGAGGGTCAGGCCTTGCGGCGGCGGGTGGCGCCACCGATACCGGCGAGGAGGGCCATCAGGCCCACACCGATCGCGGCCATGGACTTGTTGCGGCTCGGCACGATGCCGAGCAGTCCGCCCTGGTCACTCGACTGCTTCGCCGCTGCACCGGTGGACGGGTGCGGGTCGGCGTTGCTGCCACTGGCCGGGAGGGCCAGGTAGGGGAAGGTGTCACCGAAGGCGACGTCGTTGGCGTTCACGCCGTCTCCCAGGTCGTTGGCACTTCCGACGAGCTCACCCTCGACGACCTGGAGCGCGATGTCGATGACGTCGTCACCGAGCCGGCGGCCGTTCGGGAAGCCCTGGTTGTCGCCACCGATGACACCGAGCCGGTTGGGCTCAGCGGTGACGGGGGTCGACATGTTGAGGCGAAGCTGCTCGCTCGGGGTGATCTTGCCCTTGGGCATGTTCAGGCCCTTGACACCCGTGAGGAACACCGACACGAGGTCGTTGCGCGGGGTGGCCGGAGCCTTGATGCCGTAGACGGACTCGATGAGCTTGGGCAGCTCGGGGTTGGTGACGTACTTGAGTGCCGCGGCATCGCCGGTGGGCTCGAGGGCGTTGAACGCGTCCTTGAGCTTCAGCGGGATGACGACCTCGTTGACGAGCGGGTTGCCCAGGCGGGAGATCTGCTGGAACTTGCCGTTGGCCGACTTCTTCTGCGTCGTCGACCAGACACCGATCACCGGGTTCTTCTTGGCGTTCTGCTTCTTCGCGACCCAGCTCTGCGGCACCTGGAGGGCCACCGAGTTGACGTTGAAGCCTGCGAGCGTGTCGTCGCCGGCCTCGGAGAGGTCACCGCCGTACAGCAGGTCGAAGACGCGCAGGTCGAGGAAGAACGGGTCCTCGGCCTGACCGGCGAACGACTTCACGTTCTTGCCGGCCTTGATCGTGGCTTCGTTGCGCAGCTTGTTGTAGTCGGGCATCGAGGCCGCACCGATGTTGGACGGCGCCACGCGACGGTTGTTGACGACCGTCTTGGTCTTGCCGCTCTTGGAGATCCTGACCAGCTTGTAGGTCTGGTAGAAGTTCAGGTTCTTGTCCTTGAGGGACGTCACCGGACCGGTGGCGGCCAGGAACGTGTCCTTCGAGACGTAGTGGTCCTTGAAGGTCCACCGGAACGTCACGTCAGGCTTGGCATCCGCGTTGTTGTCGACGTGGATGTCGTACTGCGCGTCGGTGGCGAAGCTGTAGAAGTTCGGACCACCGGCCGGCTCCTCGAAGGGAATCCAGTTGGCGGCCAACGTGACAGTGCTCTGCTTCTCCGGACTGCGGAATGCATAGACATCCGTCGTGTCGTACTGCGGCGTGCCCGAGATGAGCGGCGCCTCCCGGTGACTGGACGCGGTGGCAGAGAGCGGACCTAGCCCGGCGAAGCCGACTGCTGTCAGCAGTCCGCCGGCGCAGGCGAGGGCTACCGCCCCTTGTCGCTTGGTGGGTCGTGAGCGAGTCATGGACAACTACTCCTTGATGTCGGCACGCGTCGAGACTGCAGGGGGTCGTACGGCGACGCGCGCTGCCCCGGACTCGTCGGTGAGCCGGGATTGTGCTGTGTTCGGAGTCACTCGGTGCGCCGGATTGGTCCGGTTGTCGGCCAGTCGGTGTCCCGGCGGCTTGCAGCCGTTTGAGAGGGTGACGTCATGAGTCAGCGGACGCTTGCGGCGATGCTGGCCGTGCCATTGCTGCTCGGGCTCTTCGTGGTCGTCGGCACGCAACCGTTGCCCTATGTCACCTACCGGCCCGGCCCGAGCGTCGACATCCTCGCGGCGCCGCAGGGCAAGGAGATCATCGAGGTCTCCGGGCACAAGGCCTACCGCGACGACGGCGAGCTCAGGTTGACCACGATCTACGTCGACCAGCCCGAGGAGGACGTCACCCTCGAGCAGCTGATGCGGGCCTGGATCAGCCCGTCCGAGGCGGTCTATCCCTACGACTCCGTCTATACCCCAGAGGAGACCGACGAGTCCAGCGACGCGGAGTCTGCCGTGCAGATGGTCTCCTCGCAGGACGCCGCGATCGCCACGGCGCTGACGGAGCTGGGCTACGACGTCGAGCCCGAGATCGAGGTCTTGCACGTCGAGAAGGACCTGCCTGCCGACGGCAGGCTGAAGGTGCGCGACATCCTGGTCTCGATCGGTGGGGTCGAGATCAACTCCGCCAAGGACGTCCTCAAGGCGGTCGACCAGGCGCCGCTCGGTGAGCCGCTGACCTTCGTCGTGCGCCGCCAGGGCGAGGACGTGACCGTCGACGTCTCGCCACGCGAGGTCGGCGGCGACAAGAGGATCGGGATCACCCCCGGCCCGGGCTTCACCTTCCCGTTCGACGTGTCGGTCGACATCGGGGAGAACATCGGCGGGCCCAGCGCCGGGCTGATGTTCTCGCTCGCGATCTACGACACCCTCACCCCGGGTTCGCTGACCGGGGGAGCGGTGATCGCCGGCAGCGGCACCATCGATGCCGACGGGCAGACCGGTCCGATCGGCGGCATCGCACAGAAGATCGCCGGCGCCGAGAACGCGGGTGCCCGCCTGTTCATGGTGCCGGCCGACAACTGCTCGGACACGACCGACCTCGACACCGGCGACATGCGCCTCGTGCGGGCCGAGACCATGCACGACGCCGTCGAGGCGATCTCCACCTGGGTCGACGACCACGACGCGACCCTGCCGACCTGTGAGGACCCCGCATGACGAAGGACGCTGCATGAGCGACATCTCCCTGCCCCAGGACCCGGCCCTGGCGGCCGCTGTCCTCGAGATCGAGTCCCACATCGCTGAGGCGGGCTGGGACCAGCCGGCCCGTCTCTACGCCTTGGTCGACACCGCGCGGATCGTCGCGCAGGAGCCGACCCTGGCGTCGCAGATGGGGCTCGATGCAGCAGCGGAGCAGGGTTCCTTCACGTCCGTCGAGCAGGAGGCGCTGCCGGACCAGCCGCTCGAGGTGACCCTCGAGTCGATCGTCTGGCCGCCCGAGGTGGCCGGCTGTGCTGCCGTGGTCGAGCGCCTCGTCCTGCCCCCGGGCGTCGACGCGGAGATCCCGGACGACCCGGCGGCCGCCGAGGCGTTCGCCAGCAACCACCCACTGCGGCAGGAGGTGCGGATCGTTGC
>JBDSPC010000274.1:0-8000 GCA_039914485.1 Nocardioides sp. | reverse complement strand
GGCCATCAACACGACACTGGTCCAGGAGGTGCCCACGACACCCGACGTCCAGAGCGCATAACCTGATCCTCCCGCAAAGAATCACGCGGACGATCTACACCACTCCACGGGACGCAGCCGTTCCGGCGGCACGGGGCCGGCGAGCCGGTTGGGCATTGGGGTGGCCGCCACCTCTGGCAGCTGGCCGACGCCGACTCGCTGCTGGTCGCGTGGCGCGAAACACCCGACTCTGAACCCGAGGACCTGGAGTCCGAACTCATCGCTCAGTTCGTGACCAAGTGGGGAGCGCGTCCATTTGCGAACCGGAAGGCCGGCCGCAGGATCGCTGCGAGCTGACGACCGCGGCGCTTCCGCGTTCGTGGGCCAGGACCCCCCGCCCGGCCATAGAGTCCGGTCATGACCGACCCGATCACGCCCAAGCAGCTAGCGGCAGAGCTGGGGGTTGCTCCCCGGACGATCCGCCAGTGGCTGAGAGACCAGGGCTGGCAGAGCATGCCCTACGCGCGGTGGGAGCTGACGCAGGAGCAGGCCGATCAGGTCCGCACGCGGTTCAGAGCCTGAGGCGTGCCCTCGCTACAGCAAACTCTGACCCGGAGTACAGGGTCGTTGGCGGCGGTGTGACGCGCCGGTCAACCGGCGTCAAGACGCTTGCTCCGCAGTTGGTGAGTGGTCGGCGGTCGGCCATTTCGTCGTGGCTGCCTCGGCTGGAGGGCATGCACGAAATCAGCATGCAAAGTCCCGGTTTCTGTTGCTGGCGCTGCCGCGGGCATGGTCGGGTGCGACTCCAACGCTTCGGCTGGCGCGCCGAAGCGCCACGGACCTCGCCCAGCACGCAGAAGCTCGTGGTGTGATTGGGACCTCAACGCTTCTCGAGAGCGCATCAGTCATCCGCGAATCGGAAGCGATGACCACGGGTATCGGGTGATGACCAAGGGGTGAGTCAGTGACGGAGGACGAACTCAAAGAGTACGTCGACATGCTCCGCTTCTACGGCACAGATGTCTCAGAGGTCGAAGCGAAGGCTGCTGCGGGTGGTCTCCCCAAAAGCGTCCGGGAGACGCTCTCGGCGTTTTCCAACACCCGCGGGGGTGCCTTGATTCTCGGCCTGTCCGAATCGGACGGCTTCGCAGTCGTTGGGCTTTCAGATCCAGCCAAGCTCGCTTCTGACCTGGCCTCAATGTGCGCGTCCGAACTTGAGCCACCGGTTCGGCCTCTGATTCAGACGCACACCTACGAGGGCCGCGCCCTCGTCACCGCTGAGGTCCCGGAGATGTCGCGCTCCGAAAAGCCGTGCTATTACGTGGGCGCCGGCATGACTAAGGGCAGTTACCTTCGGGTGCACGACGGCGACCACCGAATGACGTCCTACGAAGTCCAGGTGATGGTTTCGGGCCGCGGTCAACCGCGTGACGATGAGGACGTGGTTCATGGCACGTCATTGGATGACCTGGACGACACCCTGCTCGACCAATATGTCACGCGAGTGCGTGCGAATCGGCCTCGTGTCTTCGGTGACCTTGACGTGAGTCAGGTTCTCACGCAGACCAACCTGGCCAAGCGGACGGAGGAGGGACTTCTTCTCACCGTGGCAGGCTTGGCGGCCATGGGACGCAACCCGCAGAGGTTCTTCCCCCAACTCATGTTGACGTTCGCCCACTATCGAACGACTGAGGGCGAAGATGCGACGACCGGGGAGCGCTTCGTAGACAACGTTGCGATCGAAGGCGCTATCCCGATGATGGTGCGCGACTCGTTGGCCGCGATCGAGAGGAACATGAGCTCTCACTCCACTCCGACGAGCTATGGGGCCGCGGAGTTTTGGGAGTATCCAGAGACGGCTCTGCGCGAGGCCATCGTGAACGCTTTGGTTCACAGAGATCTATCCTCCGCTGCCCGGGGCACTCAGGTTCAAGTTGAGATGTTTCCTGATCGCCTGGCGATCCGGAATCCTGGCGGCCTTTTCGGCCCGGTCTCCGAGGACCTGCTAGGTGAGGCCGGTGTCTCTTCGTCCCGAAACGCAGTGTTGCTTAAGGCCCTTGAGGACATACGCATCCCGGGCGAGGATAGGACCGTTTGCGAGAACCGAGGCTCAGGGATCAGGGCCATGATCGGCGCATTAAGAAGTGCTGGCATGGGCTTGCCGGAGTTCAAGGACCGGATATCCAGTTTCACTGTCACCTTCCCGAACCACTCGTTGATGAGTGAGGAAGTGGTCAGTTGGTTGTCGGGGCTCGGCGAAGAGGGCCTGACGGACTCGCAATGCACCGCGCTGGCATTCATGCGGGAGGACCAGGCGCTAGACAATCAGAAGTACCGAAGTGCCACCCGAATCGATTCACGGCTTGCCACCTCGGAACTTCAGGATCTCGTAGCACGCGATCTCGCAGTGCAGGATGGGGAACGAAGGTGGGCGACTTACAGGTTGCATCCCCGCTGCTTGACGAACGGATCTGCTCCATCACTGGACGACGGTCAGGAGACTCTCGACCTCAGTCCCAAACCCTCCTAGTCTCGCCGCGCCACGCACGACACGGTCGGGTCAAGCAAGTGGCCGCGAGTGCCGCGACCCTTGAGGCGGGTAGGTCTTCGCGGGAGCCTCGAACCGGTTCGCTGCTGGGGCATTCTGGGCGGACTGGGCGCCCCACCCGAGGGAGACAAGCCCCACCCCGCACACGCTCAGCACCTCAATCAGGCGCAGAACATCGCCGTACAACCTCGACGATCAGACGTTGCTCAACCAGCGGCGGCCGCTCGACCCCGTCGACGGTGCCGCTCGCGTCTACGACCCGGTCGTGCTCGGCGAGGCGGGCGAAGACCTCTACGCCTGCTTCGGGAAGGACTCCAAGCCCTCCCCTGCCGAGTCGGTGCAAACCGCGTGCCGAGCCGGCAGCGCCAGGTCTCAGTCCCGCAGCATCCCGGCCGCCACCGACCCCGCGAGTGGCGCGAAGGGAATGAGGGTGGCCTGCAGGGCGTGGTAGACGTCGGGCTTGCCCGGCCACGTCGTTGCGCTGGGCTGGTTGGTCGGCGACAGCTCGTGCCACCACGATCCACCCTCCGGATCACGGACGTCCGCGACGACGTGGTCCCACCATGTCGCATACCAAGCGTCGTAGGCGTCGTCCTCGGTCGCCTCGTGGAGGGCGGCCGCGGCGGCGATGGCCTCGGCCGCGACCCAGTGCATCCGCTCCCGGACAACGGGCCGGCCGTCCCAGTCGACGGTGTAGACGAAGCCCTCGGCACCGTCGACCGCCCACCCGTCGGCCAGCGCCGTGGAGAACAGGGCAGCGGCGTCTGGCACCACCCAGTCCGGCGCGGCGGCACCGAGGCTGGCCCCGAGCTGGACGGTCAGCCGCGCCCATTCGAACGAGTGGCCGATGGTCGAACCGAAGGGACGGAACGGGTGACGCGGCGCGCCCCGGTTGTAGTCGAGCAGCGGACGCCACTCGAGGTCCAGGTGCTCGGGGATGCGCCCGTGGTGGGCCGGCGCGAGGTGGTGGACCGTCCGGGTGACGATCCGCAGCGCCATGTCGCGCAGCCGGCCGTCCCCGAGGGCGTCGGCCGCGGCGGCGAGGGCCTCGACGGCGTGCATGTTGGCATTGAGGCCGCGATAGGGGTCGAGGGTGGTGAAGTCGCGGTCCCACTCGTCGACGACCATGCCCGCGTCGTCGTCCCAGAACCGGTCCGTGAACACGGTCAACGCCTCGTCGAGGAGCCCCTCGGCTCCCGGGCGCCCGGCCATGACGCAGCTGGAGGCGGCGAGGATCACGAACGCGTGGGCGTAGGCCGACTTGGACCATCCCGAGGGCCCCTCGAGCGAGGTGAACCATCCCCCGATGACGGGGTCGTGCATCGGTCCCGTCAGCGCCGCGAGCCCGTGGTCGGCCAGCGCCTCGCAACCCGACACGTCAGCCAGGGCGCCGAGCGCGAAGCTGTGCGTCATGCGGCTCGTGATCCAGAGGGCGGGCGCGCGACCGGGCTCGGGGCGTCCCTCGCGGTCCAGCCAGGCGAAGCCGCGCGGGTCGACCGAGGCCCGCGCGAAGTCGAGGAGCCGGATGCGCTCGGAGCGCAGCCACGTCTGGTGGTCCGGACGGTGGCGGACGGCGCTCATGGTCCGAACCCTAGACGGGGCCGAGGCGTCAGCCCTGTGCCGCGATGTTCATCAACCAGCTGATGCCGAACTTGTCGACCAGCATCCCGAACTCGTCGCCCCAGGGCGCGGCTTCGAGCGGCTGATTGACCCTGCCACCCTCGGCGAGCCCGGCGAAGTAGCCGCGCAGCATCTCGGCGTCATCGGGCCCGCCGGACAGGCTGACCGAGATGTTGGTGCCCATCGTCACCTTCACCATCTCCGGCGGCGCGTCGGCGACCATCAGCGTGTAGCCGGCGGTCGTCTCGAGCTGACCGTGCATGACCTGGGTGGCCATCGGGCCCTCGGTGCCCATGTCACCGAACGTCATGATGTTCAGCGAACCGCCGAGCACGGACTGGTAGAACTCCAGCGCCTCGCGCGCCTTGCCGTCGAGGACGTTGAGGTAGGGGTTGAGCCTGCTGGCCATGGCACTCTCCATCGCAAAGCGAAACGGCGGGCGGTCCGCCACGAATGAACGTAGCGACCACCCGCCGTACGGCGGAAGGGCCTCAGGAGCCGGTGACCGCCTGGTCGAGGTTGGTGAGGGTGTCCTCGAGCTGCGCCTGCGAGACGAGCGGGAAGCTGAGCTTCTGCAGCAGGTCCTGGTCAGTGACGTTGCTCCAGTCGTAGGTGTGGCGCACCTTGGTCGCCTCAGAGCCCTCGGCCTCCAGCTCCCAGACCCACTGCCAGCCGGGAGGCTCCTGGCCGGCCGGTGCGGTCTGCCAGGCCAGCAGCTGGTTGGGCGAGTAGCCCGTGACGGTGTTGTCGGTCTGGTAGTCGCCACCCATGTGCGGTCCGGTCATGTCCATGGTGAACACGTCGCCGACCTGCTGGATCCGGTTCGAACCGATGTCGCCCTTCACGAAGCCCGATCCGTCGAGCTCCACGTGCCGCTCGGGGTTGCTCAGCACGTCGAAGACGTCGGCGGTCGGGGCCTGGATGGTCCGTTCAACAGTGATCTTGTTGTCTGTCATGCCTTCGACACTGCCTCGCGGAGTCGAGCGCTACAACCTCGCAAAGGGTGAAGGCCCGCTCCCCACGGGGGTGGGAGCGGGCCTTCAGTTCTGGGTCGATCACTCGACGGTGGGAGGTTCGATCTCCTCGACCGGCGTGACCGGGGTGTTGCTCGGACGGTACTCCGCCAGTCGCGTGACCGCCGTTGACACCGTCTCACGGACCTTGTCGACATGCGAGGCATACCGCCCCTCGGTGCGCTCCTCGATGCTGGCACTGGCCTTGTCCAGGAACGCCTCGACGTCGCCGCCGCGCTCCGCGGCCAGGGTCCCGACCTTCTCGCGCACGGTCGTGAACGCCGACTCGATCTGGATCGCCAGCTCGTTGGCGTGCTTGTCGAGCTCGAGCTCGTCGATGGTCTGCTTGAGCTTGTCGGCGATGTTCCTCGACGGGTTGCTGGATTCGGACATGTCGTCCCCCTGGTCTGGGTGGTGCGGGTGCCGCCTCGTGGCTGCACCTGTCTCAACCACCCACCCAATCACGCCATTCCGTGATGCGCACCACCGTCAGCCGGCGTGGCCTCGCAGCAGGTCCGCGAAGTCGGCGACGGGCGCCACGTCATTTCCGGACGTACGCCGACGCGCGGTCGGATCCGGGGCGAACCCGGCGACGTGGTCGCTGCCCGAGACCACCACCGCGTTGGCCAGCTCGGCCGCGGCCCGGGTGATGCGCTCGTCGAGGCCGGTGCTGCCGAAGTCCTCGGTCGCGGCGAAGACGCCGGTCGGGAGGACGACTGCTCGCAGGTAGCTGAAGAGCGGGCGCATCGCGTGGTCGAGGACCAAGGAGTGGCGCGCGCTGCCGGCGGTCGCCGCGATCAGCACGGGCATCCCGTTGAGGGCGTCGGTGTCGAGGGCGTCGAACAGCATCTTGAACAGCCCGCTGTAGCTCGCGCTGAAGACCGGCGTGACCGCGATCAGGCCGTCGGCCCGCGAGATCTGCTCGCGCACGGCGCTCAGTCGTGGGGTGGCGATGCCTCCACTGGTCATGAAGCCGGCCAGGTCCTGGGCGAGCTCGCGCACTTCGACGTACTCGAAGGACACGGCCTCGCCGCGGGCACTGACGGCCGCCGCGACGGCGTCGGCGAGCTGGTCGCCGAGCAGTCGGGTGGACGAGGGCACCGTCAGGCCGGCCGTGAGGACGACGATGGTGCGGGTCATGACTGGGCTCCTTCGGGGTTTCGTGACGGGCGCTGCGCGCCCTCCTCAACCGCCGAGCGGGCAGGCTCGACGAGGTGGTGCGGGGCGTCGGGGCCGGCGGCGACGAGGGACGTGTGGGTGGGCGGGTCGCTCGGCACGTGGGCCGGGCGGCGGCGGTCGAACTCTGCGCGGAGCACCGGGACGACCTCGCGGCCGAGGATCTCGAGCTGCTCCAGGACGACCTCGGTCGGGAGACCGGCGTGGTCCATCAGGAACATCTGGCGCTGGTAGTCACCGGCGTAGTCGGCGAAGCCGAGCGTGCGCTCGATGACCTGCTCGGGGGTGCCGACGGTCAGCGGCGTGGCCAACGCGTACTCCTCCAGGGAGGGGCCATGGCCGTAGACCGGGGCGTTGTCGAAGTAGGGCCGGAACTGCTTCTTGGCCTCCGCCTCGGTGGTGCCCAGGAAGACCTGGCCGCCGAGGCCCACGATCGCCTGGTCCGCCGAGCCGTGGCCGTAGTGCTCGAAGCGCTGGCGGTAGAGCTTGACCATCTGGGCGGTGTGCTCGGGGCCCCAGAAGATGTGGTTGTGGAAGAACCCGTCGCCGTAGTAGGCCGCCTGCTCGGCGATCTCGGGGCTGCGGATCGAGCCGTGCCACACGAACGGCGGCGTGCCGTCGAGCGGCGCGGGCGTGCTCGTGTAGCCCTGCAGCGGGGTGCGGAACTGGCCCTGCCAGTTGACGACCGGCTCGCGCCAGAGCTTGCGCAGCAGGTGGTAGTTCTCGATCGCGAGCTTGATGCCGTCGCGGATGTCCTTGCCGAACCACGGGTAGACCGGGCCAGTGTTGCCGCGACCCATCATCAGGTCGATGCGGCCACCGGAGAGGTGCTGGAGGAAGGCGTAGTCCTCGGCGATCTTCACCGGGTCGTTGGTGGTGATCAGCGTCGTGGACGTGGACAGCTGCAGCTTCTCGGTCTTCGCCGCGATCCACGCGAGGTGCGTGGTCGGCGAGGAGACGGTGAACGGAGGGTTGTGGTGCTCGCCGGTCGCGAAGACGTCCAGCCCGACCTCTTCGGCCTTGAGCGCGATGCGGGTCATCGACTCGATGCGCTCGCCCTCGGTCGGCGCGATGCCGGTGGTCGGGTCGGGAGTGATGTCGCCGACGCTGAAGATGCCGAACTGCATGATGCCCTCCGTACTAGATGATTGAAGATTGTACTACCTGAACCACCTCACCCTTCGAGCTATTCCGAGTCGAGTGATGAGGTGGCTGCATCCACGCTTGGGGATATCACTCGACTCGAGGGGCGAGCGCCAGCGCTGCGACGTACCCCTCCGGAGCGTCGACGTCCGACCACCGCTCGTCGGCCAGCACGACCGAAGACATCGCCGTCATCAGCCCGGTGCCGCGCGCCTTGAGGATCGCCTCCTTGCGTGCCCAGGCCAGGGCGAGGTCACCCGTCTCGGACGGCGCCAGGACCAGCGCCGGGAGTACGTCGATGTGCGCGACCTCGACGTCGACGCCGATGTGCCCGTCGCTGGCGAGAGGGGCGATCGCGGTGACGAGGTGCGGGCCGGACCGGGACAGCGAGACGTGCAGTGATCGGCCGCCGTGGCGAGCCCAGGGCCGACCGTGCGCATCGCTGCCGCATGCGGGACAGAGCCGTCCGGACGTGACGTCGCCCGGCCCCAGCAGGGACCGGGCGTGGGTCATGAGCGCGT